>NZ_DKSQ01000092.1:0-53236 GCF_002472765.1 Empedobacter sp. UBA7252 | reverse complement strand
ATTTTCGCCAACGATCTCTTGGAATAATTCGGATTCCTGATAAGTTTTTCGAATTATAAAAAATCTCATTTACCACAGAAGTTAATTCATTATTATCTTCGATATCTGGTAAAAGAGAATCCATTATTTTCTTTCGAAAAATGGATAATAAATTATCTTCCAGATGAATTCCACTATCTACTAAATAGCTAACGAAATTGATTTTCCCGAATGTATTTTGAAGTTTTTCGCGAAAAATTAATCGATATGTAGGGTTATTTTGAAGTTTAGAAATTAGATCATCTATAAAAGAAATTGAATCTGGATAATCTTTTCTTGCTTTCTCTAATAATCTTAGAAAAAAGCTCTTCTCGTATTTTTTATTTTGATCAAATATAGAGTCTAAAGCCATATTTTAATTTCTTCATTCAGAGTACAAAAGTAAAAAACTTATACTACCTAAGCAGTATAAATCAACAGAAATAAAAAAGTGATTCTTGATGAACCACTTTTTATATATTTAGAATTTAAAATTTTTCTTATCTATTGCTGGGTTGATTTTTATGTCATTAAATTTTATCACATATTCTCCTCCATCAACTGGTTTTCCTACCACTTTTGTGGCAAAAGATAATCCGTTATACGTCTTGAAATTAGAGTAATAAAGTGTTTCGTCTTTATTTTTTTCCATTACAATTTCGTACGAATTTTTATCAAAACAATATATTGTAGAATTTGTATTTTTTGTTAATTCTATTTTGTAACAGCTATTATTTTGATCGTATTTATCTACACCTAAGTATTTTACTTTAAATCCTTTTTGTTTATATTTCAAAATATCCGAATCAAAAGAGTCTGGTTTATAATCTTTTACAGCTACATTTTTCTTAGCAACTTCACTGTATGTCCATCCCATTCTACCATCATATCCTTCGTTCAAGATTTCTTTTCCATTCATCACAAACACTACTTTTTTGTTGTAAGGGCGTTGATGATAAACAATCATTGGATAAGAATCTCCAACATTTATAATGGCTTCTCCTTTTAGGATAATACTGTTCAAATTATTCCAAGCTGCTTCACCTCCTGTTTTTTGAATATGAGTTTCGATTATTTTCTCTGCATTTTGTGCAAATGTAGTCACAGAAAATAATGAAATCATAAGCGCGCTAAACGTCAATTTCGACATAAGAACTTTTTTAATTTTTAACAATCTTTCGAACAAGATATAAAAACTAATTTAAAGTTCTGTAAAGAAATATTGTCTTTTAGTCTTTTTTAACTTCTATATGAGCCCAATTTTCACCTCTTAAAATACGGTAAACCTGACCTTGAGAAATATTAAATTGTTTTGCTAGTGTAGAAATTTTTGTTTTTCTATTTGGATCAATTAATTTCTTTTTCAGACGAATAACTTGTGCTTCTGTCAACTTACTATTTGGAATACTGTCTAAACGAGAACGTCCTTTCATCATTCTAAATAAATCCTTGTTGTGCTCTTTCCATTCGTCCAATGTTGCCCATTTCAAATTATCCATTGCGTTGTTTAATTTGTTATGATCCAAATGCACTACATATTCTTTATTGTCTTTATTTGGTAAAAAAGTTTCGGCAACCATTTTATGTACATATTTAGCTGTACGTTTTCCGTCTGCTTTTGTTACCCAAATCGCACGATAACCATTGTTAATCGCTCCTTCTAAGATTTTGTATTTATCTTGTCCTGTGTATAATTTTTTTACAAGACCATCTTTTGAAACTAAAAAGGATCTTTTTTCAATTAATCCTTCTGCTTCGTATTCTTTCCATGAATCACTCATAATCACTATTTTACTTATTTACTCCATTTTACAACAACATTCATACCGAAATAATTTTTTAAGTATTAATTAACTTAATTATTTCATTTCCACGTCAAGTATAGCTGATTTTAGGGCAAATATAAATCATAAAAAGTTTAAAGATTATTTTTTAACAATAGTGGATAAGTACTTTTTTGCACGCTCTAAATCTTCTGGTGTATCAATTCCTACTCCTATCGATTCGGTTTCAATCACTTTAATCTTCATTCCGTATTCCAAATAACGCAATTGTTCTAATTTTTCTGCACGCTCATTTTGACGCATTTCAAGTGTTGAAAACTTCAACAAAGCTTCTTTTCTAAACGCATAAATCCCTAAATGACGAAAATAATTTGGTGTAAAATTAGTTTCACGTGCAAATGGAATTGCTGAACGCGAAAAATAAAGTGCAAAATCGTTAATATCAGTGACCACTTTTACAAAATTAGGATTGTTAATATCTTCTTCCTTTGTAATGGATTCTTTTAAAGTCGCCACATCTACAGTTTTTCCCAATTCTCCATCAAAAGAGGATAAAATATCTGCTAAAGCTTTTTCGTTCACAAATGGTTCATCTCCTTGTACATTCAAGATAATATCACATTCTATATCTTGTATAGCTTCAGCAATTCTATCACTTCCTGTTTCGTGATCTTTGATACTCATGATTGCTTTTCCGTTGTGCGAAACAATTTCATCAAAAATTAAATCAGAATCTGTCACCACAAAAACATCGTCAAACAAATTAGTAGCGACAACATTTTCGTACGTCATTCTTATCACAGTTTTATCGCCCAATTGTTGCATCAATTTACCTGGAAAACGTGTTGCTGCATAACGAGCTGGAATTACGGCTATTTTTTTCACAATTTTTAATTTCAAATTTCTGTAAATTTAAAATAGATTCGGCTGAAATGCTTCTTTAATCAACAAAATAATTATAGTATCTTTGCTAAAATAAATTTTCTGTATGAAGATTGCTTTCAAAATTTTGTTATTTTTGATTTCATTAGGATTAATATATATCTTAATCAACGAGTTAAAAATTCAAGGATAAAGAAAAATTTATGTCAAAAACAACTCAACATTCGTTAGCGATTTTACTATCTCACGATATGCTTAGTTATATTACCAAAACAACCGACGGAGAAACGACTTCGTACTCGGATGTGTATGACTATTCGGTAGATTTTACAAATCTTAACAAAACGGAAATTGAGATTGAACATGAATTGCGTTCTAATTTGACTTTGCTACAAGAATATGATTATGTGCATATTTGTTTTTTGTCGACAACTGTAAATGTTGTTCCAAATCACTTTGCGCACAAACCTTTTGAGGAATTGTTATCACTTTCTAACTATAGTCCTGTAAAATTAGCGATCGATTGTCCTTTGGAAAATGTAGATGCATCAATTATCTACAATATTCATTATCCACTAAAAGATATTTTGCTTTCATTACCGAATTTGCAAAATGTGCGTTTGTATCATTCGGGCAAATTCTTGGTAGATTATGGAATGATTAATTCTAAAAACGATGAAATTTATATCAATTTAATGCATCAAAAATTAGAAGTTTGCGTGTTGAGCAATGGAGAATTTATTTTTTATAATCTATTTGAAACAAAAACGAAAGAAGACTTTTTGTTTTACATTTTGTATACATTAAATCAATTAAATATTAGTCCAAATACCGTTTCATTGTATGCTTTTGGCGATATCTTAAATTCGCCAGATTTTTACGAAACTTTACAAAAATATGTGCGTCATATTTCGTTTAACGAAGCAGACAAACAACTTGGGCAATATTTTACATTATATAAATTATTCGAATGCGAATCATTTCAGGAACATTAAAAGGAAAAAGAATCACAGCACCAACCAACTTGCCGGTGCGCCCAACAACAGACTTCGCGAAAGAAGCTTTATTTAATATCTTAAACAACGAATGGTATTTCGACGAAATTACCGTTTTAGATTTATTCTCTGGAATTGGAAGTATTTCATTAGAATTTGCTTCACGTGGAGCAAAAAAAGTAACTTCGGTTGATAATTTCTACGGTTGTGTAAAATTTTTGGACGAAACAGCGAAACAATTAAAATTAGATGATATTATTTCTACTGTAAAAAGTGATGTCATTAAATATTTGGACAAGCAACCAATCAAAAAGTTTGATATTATTTTTGCTGATCCTCCTTACGATTTGGATGTAGAAACTTACAAAAAAATCCCAAATTTGGTTATCGATAATCAATGGTTAGAAGAAGGTGGAAATTTTGTTTTAGAACACCCATCAAGCATTTCTTTTGAAGAGCATCCAAACTTTGTACAACACAAAAAATACGGAAACGTACACTTCTCTTTTTTCGAGTAAACATCCATTTTCTTAAAATATTTAACAAAATCGACTGATAGATGATATCTATCAGTCGATTTCTTTTTTTTATTTATACTAAGTCTAATTAAATTTGCACTATTAATTTTATTTAGAATAAATATATATAACATATGAAACGAAATAATCTTCTACTTGCGTCAATTACTCTGCTTAGTTTTTCTACGGCATTTGCTCAAGAAACAACGAAAGAGAAAAAAGATTCAATTAGCAATCTACAAGAAGTTGAAATTTTTGGAGATCGTAACAAGAATCAAAGAGGTTTAGAAACAATTACACGTTTTCCTGCAAATCCTCAAAATCAAGTTCAATCTATTTCAATTATTTCTGAAAAGTTAATTGAAGAACAAGGTGCACAAACAATTACAGATGCTACTCGTAATGTACCAGGTGTTACGTTATTTGGAAATTATGGAGGTATTCGCGAGTCGATGTCTATTCGTGGATATAGAGGAGTTCCTGTCTTAAAAAATGGTGTTCGTATGGACTCTGATTTCCGTACAGGATCTGCTGTTATTGATATGGCTGGTGTAGAATCTATTCAAGTTATTCGTGGTTCTGCTGCGGTTACACAAGGAATTGGAAATGGATTAGGTTCTGCTGGAGGTGTAATTAACGTTACAACAAAAACGCCACGTTACATCAACCAAGGACATATTTCTGCTCAATATGGAAGCTGGAATACTTTCCGTTCTACATATGATATTCAACGAACAGTTACAGAAGATAAAAATTTAGCTTTCCGTTTAACAGGTTCATATAACAATGGAGATAGTTATAGAGATGTTATTAACAGTAATTCTTTCTATGTAAATCCATCTATGGCTTGGAAAATTGATGATAAAACTGAATTTGTTGCTGAGTTTGATTATTACAAAGGAGATAAAACGCCAGATCGTGGAACTATCAATTTAGGAGATAATTTTACTGAAGCTTTATACGATATCGGTGATAAATTTATGGGATATGATATCGATAATACCGAAATCAAAAACTATTCTTACGCTGCTCGTATTACAAGACAGTTAACAAATAATATTAGTGCTAGAGTTGCTTACTTTAGTAACTTCTACAACAGTGACCAATTAGGAGCAACGTTAGCTTCACCAAAAGGAAGTACAGAATATAACATTCGTAATCGTGGATTAGGTCGTTCTTTTAGAGATGATAGAAACTCGACTTTACAAATTGACTTGATTGGTAAAGATATGAGATTTGGTGATTTCAAATGGAATTGGCAAGCTGGATATGATTATACAATCAACCGTTTAGAAACAAGAACTGCAGATGGTATCGGAACTATTGATCAAATTGATGTTTTCAAAGATATTAACCATTCGATCAACTTAACTCCTGAGCAAGAAGCTAAATTAGCTTGGAACAAAGACAAAACAAATCTATCAAGAGGTTATTCTTACGGATTTATGACACAACATCATTTCTCTTATAAAGATTTAATCACATTTGTTGGAGGTTTACGTTATAGCTATTTAATCGATAACCACGATGGTGTTGTAGATCCTGTTGTTGGTTTAGTTGTTTCTCCTTGGAGAAATGTAAATGCTTACATTACTTATGCAACAAACACAAGTTTACGCTCTGCTTTAAACATTATGACTGATGGAAGCAAAGCTGGACCTTCTGTTACAGATCAAGTAGAAGTTGGTGTTAAAACACAATGGTTCAACGACCGTTTACGTGCAAACGTAGTTTACTTCAACATGAACAACGATAACTTAACATTCGAAACATACGAAAATCAAACAGCAACTGGTTTATACGAAAAAGCTGGTAATTTGAGACGTAAAGGTATCGAGTTTGAAGTTGCTGGTCGTCCATTACCAAACTTACAAGTTATGTTAGGATATGCATACTTAGATGCTGGTTACCACGATTCTCCTCAATATGTAGAAGATTCAAGACCATCTAATGCGCCTTACAATACAGCAAATGCTTGGGTTCAATATAAATTTATTGAAAATAATTTCTTGAATGGTTTCACTGTTTCTGCTGGTGTTTACTACGTAGGTTCAAGACCATCTAACGAACAAAGTTTAGATCGTGATGCTCATGGTAATTTCTACGGAGGAAGCAAACCTTTCTTATTGCCAGATTATTATACATTAAATGCGCAAGTTGGATATTCTATGAAAAGATTTGACTTCCGTTTATTCTTTAATAACATTACAGATCAGTTAGGATACAATTCTTACTTCCGTGGAGGTTACATCAACCAAATCGATCCATTTAATATGGCTGCACAAGTAAATTTCAAATTCTAATTTTCTCAGAGTTAAACATATTTTTAGCATTTATTTAATAGGAAAACGACAGTTTTATAAACTGTCGTTTTTATTTTGGATAGAATTGACTAACTTTCGTCAAAATTTTTCTTAAAACATGAAAACAAAAATTACTGCTTTATTGATATTCTTTTGTTCGATTTTTACATTTGCACAAACAGAAAATACGCTAAAATCTATTCCAGAATTTTCTTTTGTAAAAATGCAATCCGAAGGAATTTTCAGTTCAAAAGATATCAAAAAAGGAAAACAAACGTTAATCGTTTTATATTCGCCAACATGTATTCACTGCCAATTAGCCTTGAATCATTTTAGCAATAATTACGAAGAACATTTAAAAAACACTCAGATTATTTTGGTTTCTGAATACGAAGCAAAAGACGCTATCCCTTTCCTAAAAGAGCACGCATCTAATTTTGTAAACAATAAAAATGTAGAATTATTATATGATTCTAATTACGAATTTGGTCCAATTTTTCAACCAACTTCTATTCCTACATTTTATTTATTCGACAAGGATAAAAATCTTGTTACAATCAAAAAAGGTTCTGTAGAAGCAAATCAAATTTTTAAATATTTGAAATAATTTAAAAATTAATCCATAAAAAAAATCCACTCAATTGAGTGGATTTTTTTGTTATATCTAATCGATGATTATTTACCTTGTTGTGCTTGAGCTTCGAATTGTTTTTGTAATTCTTTAATTTGCTCTTCAGATAAACCTTGTCCTCCTTGCGCACCTGGTTGACCTTGTGGCGCTGGTTGACCTTCTTTAAAGTCTACTAATTCTACTTCGAACTCTAATGCTTGGTTTGGTCCAATTTGTCCTCCAGGAGCTCCCATTTCACCGTAACCTAAGTTAGCTGGAATATAGAATTTGTATTTAGATCCTTTAGACATTAATTGTAAACCTTCTGACCATCCTGGAATAACTTGGTTCAAAGGAAATTCTACACCTCCTTTAGCTTCAGGGTTTTTATCTGTACTGTCAAAAGTTTTACCAGTAGCTAAAATTTTACCAGTATATTTTACTTTAACAATACTATTAATGTTTGGTTTAGCACCTGTTCCTTCTTTTTCTACAACATAAACTAATCCAGAAGCAGTTGTTTTAGCACCAGAAGTTTTTTTCTTCTCGTCTACTAATTTTTTAGACTCGTCTGCATTTTTCTTAACCAAGTTTTGTTGGTGATTTTTTGCATACGTATCTAAAATTCCCATTCCCGCTTCTTGTGTAATCAACAATTTTTTGTGACGTACAACATCCATAATCCCTTGAACAATAATATCCTTGTCCATTTGATCTAATTGTTGTTGGTTAATAACCGTCTCAATTTGCTGACCAACTTGTTGACCAATCGCGTAAGATTCTCTACCTTCTTTACCTGCTTTTAAGTAATCGCGGATCCCTTTTTCTAATTGATCGTAGTTGATACTATCAGTTTCAACTAAACGTCCTCCAAGACCTTTGATTTGCTCACCAAGACCAGTTCCGAAAGCATAAGAAGCTTTTTGATCTTCGCTTTCTAATTTGTCTACAGATTTTCCTTTGTTACAAGACACTAACGACGCAACAACAAAAATCCCTAAAAGAACTTTTTTCATTATTTATAAAAATTTATTGCAAGTTTAATAAGAAACTTTCATTAATCATACAAATCTAAACCAAATTCTTCTTTTAATTTTAACAAAATCGGGTTTTTATCTGATAATTTCTCAAATTTTTCTTTGTTTGATAAGATATGATTCGTTGCTTCCTTCTCAGAAAACTTAATTTGAATACTAAAATAGTGATTCTTAAGGAATGCTCTCAAACTATTTCTGATTCGATCACGGTATTCCTCAAATTCTTGTTCCGATGAATGAGAAGTAAATTCGAAAATAATTTCATCACCTTCCAAGCCAAGTTCAGTTGTCATCAAAGCATTATAGGACGGAATATTATGTTCGATTTTTAATCGATCCAAAAATCTTTTCCAGCCTTCTTTTACTTGATCCAATGTAAACTTTTCTCGAGGCAAATCATTTCGTAAAATCTCCTCTTGATGTTCTTCTACTTTTGCTCCAGGCAAAGCCATCTTAAGACTAAACGACGAATTACCATTTGTTCTAATCGGTTTTGAAGCACGCGTATATTCTTTGACTTCTTCTGAAATCGAAGTTTTAACGTGTTGCGTATTTACCTGTTGTGAAGTTTGTCCATTTTGAGGAATAGAATTATTTTGCTGAATTTGAAGAACTTCAATTTTAGAAGTTTGTTGTTCAGAAAAATAAAACGTTGGCGGAACTATCCTATACTTTTTTTTTTAAGCCCGTTTTCTTCTGCCGTTAACGAAGCCAATTGCATCAATGCAATTTCAACTGTTAAACGAGGATTCTTACTCGATTTGTAGTTTAAATCGGCCTCATTACAAATTTCAATTGCTCCAAATAAAAACGTTGCTGAACATTTTTGTGCATGCTCCAAATATTTTGCTTTTATACGCTCACCAACTTCCAACAAACTTACTGTATTAGCTGTTTTCGCCATCAATAAATCTCGGAAATGAGCGCCCAAACCGCAAATAAATAAATGTGCATCAAAACCTTTGTTCAAAATATCATTCAATTGCAACATCGCTTGCGGAATATCATTTTCCAAACACGCGTCTGTCATCTTGAAGTAATAATCGTAATCTAATACATTCAAGTTTTCTGCTACTGAAGAATAGGTCAAATTTTTATTGGTAAAAGTTGACATTCTATCAAAGATTGATAAAGAATCGCGTAACGCACCATCTGCTTTTTGAGCAATCAAATGCAATGCATCATCTTCAAAAGTTACTTGTTCTTTTTCAGCAACATTTTTCAAATGCCCTTTGATGTCTTCAACTCCAATTCGTTTGAAATCATAAATCTGACAACGAGAAAGAATAGTAGGAATAATTTTATGTTTTTCTGTAGTTGCCAAAATGAAAATAGCGTGCGCTGGTGGCTCTTCTAAGGTTTTCAGAAACGCATTGAAAGCAGCTGTTGACAACATATGAACCTCATCAATAATGTAGACACGATATTTCCCAATTTGAGGAACAATACGTACTTGATCGATTAAATTTCTGATATCATCAACCGAATTATTAGATGCCGCATCCAACTCAAAAATATTGAAAGCAAAATCTTGATCGCCTTCTACTCCATTTTCTTCGTTGATTTTACGTGCTAAAATTCGAGCACATGTTGTTTTTCCAACACCTCTTGGTCCACAAAATAAAAGAGCTTGTGGCAATTGATTTGACTTTATCGCTTGCTCCAAAGTATTTGTAATAGACGCTTGTCCAACTACATCTTCAAAATTTAACGGGCGATATTTTCTGGCTGAAACAACAAAATTTTCCATACTATTGGCAAATATAATGGTTATAATTTTAAGAATTAAATCTATTCATTTTTTTTAATTTTTTTTCTGTCAAAACGAATGTTAAAAAACAAAAGGTAGTCATACAACCTAGTGAAATAATTGAAGCAAAGATGTAATTTATTTCAAATAAAAGTCCTGATAAGGCAATTAATAAAAAAATTACTCCAAAATAAAACATAATTTTTCTGGAATATTTTTGTGCAAAATTCCAATTCTCAATATTTTTCATTGATAAGTTTGACCTATAACCATATAATGGATTAATATTTTTTGCAGGAAAAATTAATTGTACAATTCCCATAATTATAAATATTAGATCAAATAATAAGGATAAAATAAAAAAAGGGCTTTCTGTATTCATCATAAAAAAAAATTAAATCATCTTAGTCTTTATCATTTTATATAAAATTAAATACTTTTCGTTAGATTCGTACTTTTAGATTTATTATTTTTGCTTCAATTATACTCAACCTTAAAATGGCTATAAAAAACACACAGGAAACACCAAAAACTCCTAAAAAACAAATCGTCAAAACAATTATAGGTATACTGTTTTTAGTAATCGGTTTATTACTATTAGCTTCGTTTATTTCTTATTTTTTTAATGGTTTTATGGATCAGAGCCAAATCTCTGATTTATTAGATAAAAGTCAAACCGCCGAAAATATTTTCGGGAAGTTTGGCGCATTATTAGGTGAAACATTCATTTTGCAAGGAATCGGAATTGTTTCATTTTTTGTCCCAGTCTTCTTTATTCTCTTAGGAGTTAAAGTTGCTACAAATTGGAAAAAAATTAAGCCTTTCACAACGCTTTATCAAAGCATTTTCTTCATGATTTGGTTGCCAATATTTTTTGGTTGTATTTTACCAACTCAACACATGTTTTCTGGCGTAATGGGATTTGAAATTAATGATTTCCTAAATAGCTTTATTGGTAAATGGGGTGTAATTTTATTGCTTTTCGTTAGTTTATTGATTTATTGTGTCATTCATTTCCGAATGACGTATCAATCTATCCAAGAAAAAATGGAAGAACGTGCGAAACAAAAAGAAATTGAGCGCATAGAAAAAGAGCAAGAAAAAATCAAGAGAGAACAGCTTGAATTAAGAAAACGTAAGGAAAAAGAAGAACAAGAAAAGATAAATAAATTCAATCAAGATGCTGAAAAGCAACAAGAAGATAGTTTATCGCAAGAATTAGAATTGATAGAACAACAAGAGAAAGAAGCAATTCAATCTCATAAAGTAAATCCAAACGAAGCATTTCATCAAGAATTTAAAATTAATCAACCAAAAGAGGAAGAAACAATCGAAGAAACTCCACTTAATATTACAGAATTAGTGGTTGAAGATTTGGCAGATGATGAGGAAGAAAATAATCAAGTAGATTTTTTATCAATTAATGATGAAGAAAATTTAGAAACAGAAATTCAACCAACTCAAAACTCTTCTGAAAATGGATTAGAATTAAAAGTTCAACACGTTGATGAAGAAGAAGAATTTGAAGCGACTTCTGCTCGATTGGTACAAGAGCAAGGTGAATACAATCAACGTTTAGATTTACCAAATTATCAATTTCCTCCTATTTCATTGTTAAAAAAATATGACAACGGAAATACCTTAATTGATCAAAAAGAATTAGAAACGAACAAAAATAGAATTGTCGAAACCTTAGGAAACTATGGAATCGGAATCGATGAAATTTCTGCAACAATCGGTCCTACAGTTACATTGTACGAAATTGTACCAAAAGCTGGTGTTCGTATTTCTAAAATCAAAAATCTTGAGGACGATATTGCCTTAAGTTTGGCTGCGCTTGGTATTCGTATTATTGCGCCGATTCCTGGAAAAGGAACAATTGGTATTGAGGTTCCAAATTCTAATCCTTCGATGGTTTCCATGCATTCGGTAATTGCTTCGCAAAAGTTCCAAAATGCTGATATGGAATTGCCAATTGCTTTCGGGAAAACAATTACGAACGAAACCTTTGTTGCCGATTTAGCAAAAATGCCTCATTTGTTGATGGCTGGTGCAACGGGACAAGGTAAATCGGTTGGTTTGAATGCAATTATCGCTTCGTTAATCTATAAAAAACATCCATCTGAATTAAAATTTGTGATGGTCGATCCAAAGAAAGTTGAGCTTACTTTATATTCTAAAATCGAGCGTCATTATTTAGCAAAATTACCAGATTCGGAAGAAGCAATTATCACAGATAATACAAAAGTAATTAACACGTTAAATTCACTTTGTATTGAAATGGATGATCGTTACGAATTATTGAAAAATGCTTTCGTTCGAAATATCAAAGAATATAACGCGAAGTTCAAACAACGTAAATTAAATCCAGAAGCTGGTCACAGATTCTTACCATATATTGTATTAATCGTGGATGAGTTTGCAGATTTGATTATGACAGCTGGTAAAGAAGTTGAATTACCGATTGCTCGTTTAGCTCAGTTGGCTCGTGCTGTTGGTATTCACTTGATTGTTGCAACTCAACGTCCGTCTGTAAATGTGATTACAGGAACAATTAAAGCCAATTTCCCAGGACGTGTCGCTTTCCGTGTAACGTCAAAAATCGATTCGAGAACGATTTTAGATTCGCAAGGAGCCGATCAATTAATTGGTAAAGGTGATATGTTGTACACCACTGGAAACGAATTAATTCGCTTACAATGTGCGTTTGTTGATACACCAGAAGTCGATAAAATCACCGAATTTATTGGTGAACAACGTGGTTATCCAGATGCAATGCATTTACCAGAATATGTTGGTGAAGAAGGTGGATCTAATTTAGATATTGATTTATCTGATCGTGATGTACTTTTTGAAGATGCTGCACGATTAATTGTAATGAATCAACAAGGTTCCGCGTCTTTATTACAACGAAAATTAAAATTAGGATATAATCGCGCCGGACGATTAATTGATCAATTGGAAGCTGCTGGAATTGTTGGTCCTTTCGAAGGAAGTAAAGCAAGACAGGTATTGATACAAGATGACATGAGTTTGGAACAGTTGTTGAATAATTTGAACTAAAATTTATTAAAAACAGATAGAAAATTAAATTGTATGAAAAAGATAATCTATTCTTTCATACTCTTATTAGTAGGGGTTGGAACATTAAACGCTCAATCAGCAAAACAAATCTTAGACAAAGTTTACGCTAAATATACCAACGCAAACTCGTATTACATCAAATTTGATTTTAGCCATAATGCAAATGGAAAATCAACAAGTCGTTCGGGAGAAGTTTTTG
Organism: Empedobacter sp. UBA7252; assembly: GCF_002472765.1. Lineage (NCBI taxonomy): Bacteria > Pseudomonadati > Bacteroidota > Flavobacteriia > Flavobacteriales > Weeksellaceae > Empedobacter > Empedobacter sp. UBA7252. The sequence goes on along the minus strand of NZ_DKSQ01000092.1, from coordinate 40,056 downwards.
CAATGAAGCAAAAATTTAACTTGAATGTAGGCGATATCAACCAAATTTTTACAGGAACAAAATTATATACAATTGCAAAAGATGACAAAGAAGTAACTATTTCTGATGCATCTAACACAGATGATTTCTTAACACCAACTAAAGTTTTGAACACGTATCGTACTAATTTCACCTACGCTTTAACAGATAAAAAAACGGTTGGAGGAAAAACAATTCAGTATATAAAATTAACTCCAACTAAAACTTCAACAATCAAATATTCGGTTTTAGGAGTCAATACAGCGAATAATGAAATCTACGATTACAAGGAATATGGTAAAAATGGTGATACAACATCAATCATTGTAAAAGATTACGTTCAAAATTTACTTATTCACAAAAGTTACTTTAACTTTGACCAAAAGAAATATAAGTCGCAAGGCTATATGATTACTCAATTATAATCAATGTTAAAAAAACTTGACTGGTATATAATCAAGACCTTTTTAGGTCCATTTTTTTTCATATTTAGTGTTCTATTTTTCATCTTTATCGTGCAATTTGCATGGCAACAAATGGAAAAATTTGTTGGAAAAGGTTTAGAATGGTACACTATTACCGAATTACTTTTTTGGTTAGGAATTAACGTTATTCAGCTTGTATTACCGCTTACAATCCTTTTGGGGTCTATCATGACCATGGGAGGTTTTGGAGAACGATACGAATTAGCTGCAATGAAAGCGTCTGGAATTTCACTTACCAGAATCCTTGCACCATTGTTTACGTTAGTTGCTTTAATGTCTGTCGGATTGTATTTTTTCGGGGACAAAGTAATGCCTTATTCCCAACAAAAAGCGCGAACAATGTACTTCAATATCTTACAAACCAAACCAACGGTAAGTATGAAAGAAGGCGTTTTTATCGAAACCGTTCCAGGATTTCAAATGAAAATAAATAAAGTTTCGGGTGAAAATTCAGAAAAATTAGAAGATGTTTTTGTTCATCAAAATGCACCGTTTGGTGAAAATACGATGACAATTATTTCTAAAAGAGGAAATCTTGCGCCAGACAAAAACGATAATCATTATCTAAAAATGGAACTTTTTGATGGAATTGCTTATACCGATAATATCAAAAATAAAAACTTTGATCAACGCAAACGTCAAGAAAATCAATATACTAAATTTGATACATTAAACTATTATATTGACATTTCGGATATTTTAAATTCTGGTAAAGACGAAGACCCAGGAAACTCTTATAAATATTTGGACGGAAAAGGTTTAAGACATCTTATCGATTCATTAAACACAGATTATAAGAAGTATTACAAAGATTTGAAAACGAATATGTTTAATCAAAACTATTTCTATTCAATCAAAATAAAAGATATTGATACGGTAAAAACAAATATGATTTTTGACTTGAAAGAGCGAAATCGTCAAGAACAAGATCAAGTGCTTAATCAAGCTATACAAATGGTAAATCGTGATCAAGAAAATATGACGTTTTCTGAACAAGAAATTGTAAACAGAGAAAAGTTATATTCAAAAGTAAATATTCATTACCAACGAAATTTCTCGTATGCAGTAACATGTATTATTTTCTTTTTGATTGGATCATCATTAGGTGCAATCGTAAAAAAAGGAGGAATTGGAATGCCAGTTGTCATCTCAATTATCATTTTCGTTATTTATTTCATTCTTAATTTCTCGGCAGAAAATATGGCGAAAAACGGAAAATTAGATCCAACTTTTGCCGCTTGGGCAGCTAATATTATTGCGCTTCCGTTCTCTATTTTGTTTAGTTACAAAGCCAATCAAGATTCTGGATTATTTGATATCAGTATTTACGTTGATCCAATTGTAAAATACTTTAATAAGTTTAAGAAAACAAACAAAAACGAGGAGCATTCTCGTTATCAATAACATAAAACAATGGAAAATAGATCATCTCAATTAAACACAATTGAAGAAGCTTTAGAAGATTTAAAACAAGGAAAAGTTATCATTGTAGTTGACGATGAAGATCGTGAAAATGAAGGAGATTTCCTATGTATCGCCGAATTTGCAACGCCAGAAGTTATTAACTTTATGGTTACGCACGGACGCGGATTAGTTTGTACACCACTTACACAACAAAGATGTAAAGCATTAGGTTTGGACCTTATGGTTGGGCACAATACTGCAATTTACGAAACTAATTTTACGGTTTCTGTGGATCTACAAGGTCACGGATGTACGACAGGAATTTCGGCTTCTGATCGTTCTAAAACTATTCAAGCTTTAATTGACGAAAATACAAATCCAGATGATTTAGGAAAACCAGGACATATTTTCCCATTAATTGCAAAAGATGGTGGAGTTTTGGTTCGAATGGGACATACAGAAGCTGCTGTTGATTTGGCACGCATGGCAGGATATTATCCTGCTGGATGTATTGTCGAAATCTTGAAAGAAGATGGAGAAATGGCTCGCTTGCCAGAATTGTTAGAGATTGCAAAGAAATTTGATCTTAAAATTGTTTCGATTGAAGATTTGATTGCTTACCGATTAGAAAATGAATCCTTGGTAAAACGTATCGAGCAATTTCCTGCAAAAACAAGATTCGGAGAATATGAATTAATCGCTTATCAACAAACAACAAATAATCAAGTTCACTTCGCTTTGAAAAAAGGAAAATGGACAAAAGATGATGTAGTTCCAGTTCGTGTAAAATCGACAAATAGCTACTATGATTTGTTTAGCGCTTTACAAAACGGCGAAACACCATTGTTAGAAAAAACAATGAACATCATCAATGAAGAAGAAAAAGGTGTTGTAATTTTTATTAATAACATTCAAAGTTCTGAGTTGATTGAACAAAAATTAGAGATTTTCAAAAGTTTTTCTGAAGGAAAATCTAAATCAGGTGTTTTACCAGCCGATGAAAAAGATCACGGAATTGGCTCTCAAATCATCAAAGATTTAGGCATCCAAAAAATGAATTTGATTACACGCACTTTAGAAGAACCACATACGACGCAATACGGTTTGGAAATTGTAAAATGTACTAAATTGTAAGAAATAATTCATCACAATATACAAAAGCAGTTCTGAGAAGAGCTGCTTTTTTTTTTGAATCATTTTGTAACTTTTTGATTAAATTGACATCTCATATAAAAACACAATATGCAAAATAAAACTTTAGCTTTAATATTTTTTATTCTTACGAGTATTTCATTTGGACAAAATTCAATAGCTAATAAAATTTACACTTCTGATATAGATAATTTCTGGATAGCTTTTGATAGTATTCAAACTACAAATAATTATTCACAAAAAATAAAATTCATTAATACTTTATACATTGATAAAGGGACAAAAGGTTTAAAATCCTTTATGAAAGTAAGAGATTATAATGATACTCTTTATATTAAACTTATTGATAATTATCCTAAGTTTTGGAATTCTATTAGACCTAATACACTTACCATAAAAAATAAAACAAAAGAATTAACTAAAGCTGTAAAAAAACTAAAAAAACTATATCCTGAGCTAAAAGAAGGAGAAATGTATTTTACAATTGGTGGCTTGCGTTCAGGTGGAACTTTATATGAAAATATGGTTTTAGTTGGTTCTGAAATCGCTACAGGAATTCCAAAAACAGATGTTTCAGAATTTGAAAATGATTGGCTAAAAAATGTTTTTGCGAAGCAATCACTTGATAATATTATTTCACTAAATATTCATGAATATGTACACACACAACAAAAACCAAATGAAAACAACTCATTATTACACCATACCCTAAAAGAAGGTTCGTGCGATTTTATTACAGAGCTTGTTTTAGGAGAACCAATTGAAAAACAATATATTTTTTATGGAAAACAGCACTTCGATGATTTGAAAAAACAATTTAAAGAAGAGATGTTTATAGATGATTTTTCAAATTGGTTATACAATGGAGGACAAAAGGGTGAAGCTGCTGATCTGGGATATTTTATTGGATATGAAATATGTAAATCATATTACAATCAAGCTAAAAATAAAAAACAAGCGATAAAAGATATTATTGAACTGAATTATCAAGATGAAAAAGAAGTTGAAAATTTTCTAAGAAAATCTGGTTTTTACGAAGAAGGTTTTGATAAAGATCAATTAATAAAAGAATACGAAAAAAAACAACCTTATATCATAAAAATTGAGCCTTTCGAAAATGGTTCAACAAATATAGATTCATCGATCAAAGAATTTAAAATTATATTTTCTAAACCAATGAATCCAAAAGAATATTCAATAAGATTCTCAAAAAAAGGAAAAGAGTATAGTCCTAAGTTTACAAAAATCAATTTCTCTAATGATAACACTACATTCGTAATAACTATGGAATTAACTCCAACTAAAGAATATGAATTTGTAATTTCAAATGGTTTCAAATCAGAAGATGGCTACCCATTAAAATTAGACAACAATGAATTAATTATTAATTTTAAAACTCAATAATACAAAAAAAGCTTCTCGAAATCGAGAAGCTTTCTTATTAATAATCATCATAATATTTAATGCGCATAATGTTTACGAGAAACAAAATGCAGAATTTTTTGAACTAATTTCGTGTTTTTATAAAGATTCCAGTTCATTAATAAAACACTGAACAAAATTACTGCCAAACCGTAAATTTGCAAATGAGTTACGACATCATCTGTAAAAAAATAACTCAATGCAACGGCTACAATAGGGTTTACATACGCATAAGTAGAAACTTCCACAGCTGGTCGATATTGCAACAACCAAACGTAAGAACCAAAAGCAAGAATAGAGCCAAAAGTTGTTAAATAAGCCATTGCCAACCAATCTTCTATCGCAACATTCGCAAAATTGAAATTAGCATATTCTCCATTGAAGATTGCAACTGTATTAAACAAAACACCAGCAGTAATCATTTGCCAAGCCGTTTTGACCATGATGTTCAAATCTTCTTTTGGCTTTGTAACTTCTTTTTTCTGCTTTTCTGTTACATATTTTGAATACAAAGAACCTAACGTCCAAGCAATCGAACAAAAGATCAGAACAATCAACCCAATCATATTTAAGAACTGCTGATCTGCATCTGCGTGCACAGTGGTTGTTTGTTCATAGAATAACATCAGAACTCCAACAAAACCTAACAAAACACCTAAAATCGTAGGAATACTTGAAAAATTTTGTTTCCATTTCGGTTTATCTAAGACAATAAACCAAATTGCTGCCGATGCTGCCATAATTGCAACAATTCCACTTGGTAAAAATTGTTCGGACCAAATAATCCCAGCCATATCAATAAACAACAACATAAAACCTGTAAACATACATTGTTTCACAATTTGTTTATCCCACAGCTTGTAACCTTTCAACTTACAATATCCCATCAACATTGTGCTCGCCGCAATAAAGCGAAACGAACCCAAAATAAACGGACTAAAACCATGCAAAGCCTTATCTATAAAAAAATAAGTTGATCCCCAAACTACATAAACCACGAAATATGCTGCAATAATCAGCCACTTACTTGGTTGATTCCCTTTCATTCAATCTCTATTTTTTAAATCGTTGGTATAACGATATTTTGTTCTTCTTTTATTGTTTGTAAAACTATAGTTGTACGCGTAGAAGTGATTCCGCCAATTTTACTCAAATGTTTGCGCATCAATTCCACCAAACCTTCGTTATCAGAAGTTCTCACTTTGATTAGATAACCATCTTCTCCAGCAATATCATGAACCTCTAAAACTTCTGGAATTTCGGCAAGTTGTCTTCCTACTGTTTCATCACCGATAATATCTACGGTTTTGATAAACATATACGAAAGTAATTTTTGTCCAACTGCCATTGGATTTATTTTTGCGTGATAAGCCAAAATAACTTGTTTATTTTCAAGCTTTTTCACACGTTCTAATATTCCAGAAGGTGCCATTCTCAATTCTCTTGCGATATCTGCATTGTTAATACGTGCATTATCTTGCATTAATCGCATGATTTTCAAATCAGTAGCATCTAAATTAAATTCTATCTTTTCCATTTCGACTGCAAAATTAAGACTATTTTGAATAATATTCAAAAAATATATCAAAATTTGTATCTTATTCTTGATATTATTTTAAACTGTAAATTAAATTCATTTTAAATTCCAAAAAAAACATCTTTATTCAAAAGAAAAGGCTGCTCAAAATTGAGCAGCCTTTCTATTATTTTAAAAAATTTTGGTTAGAGAATTAGTTTCCTCCTTCTTCCATTTTCTTTTTCAATGCAGCTAATGAATCAATATCTCCTAATGTAGAAGTTTCGATTGTGTTAGATGAATTGTTGTTGTTATTGTTATTAGATGATCTCTCAGCTTTAACTTCTTCCTCACGGAAAGTTGCTGTATGAGAAACTACTACACGACGGAATTCTTTGTTGAACTCGATAACTTTGAAAGATGTTTCTTCACCTTTTTTGATACGAGATCCGTCTTCTTTCTCTAATGTACGAGCTGGAGCGAAAGCTTCAACGTCAGCATCTTCAAATTGAACTGTAGCACCTTTGTCAAATACATCAACTGCAACTCCTGTGTGAACTGTACCTACTGCATATTTAGCTTCGTACTGATCCCATGGATTTTCAGTTAATTGTTTGTGACCTAAAGATAAACGACGAGCTTCTACGTCTAATTCTAAAACTACTACGTCTAAGATATCATCAACTGCACAGAATTCTGATGGGTGTTTGATTTTCTTAGTCCAAGATAAGTCAGAGATGTAGATTAATCCGTCAACACCTTCTTCTAATTCTACGAATACACCGAAGTTAGTGAAGTTACGAACTTTACCTTTGTGAGTAGAACCTACTGGGTATTTAGTTGTAATATCTGTCCAAGGATCTGGAGTTAATTGTTTGATACCTAAAGACATTTTTCTTTCTTCTCTATCTAAAGTTAAAACTACTGCTTCAACCTCATCACCTACTTTTACGAAATCTTGAGCAGAACGTAAGTGAGTAGACCATGACATTTCAGAAACGTGGATTAAACCTTCTACACCTGGAGCAACCTCAACGAATGCACCGTAGTCAGCTAAAACAACTACTTTTCCTTTAACTTTATCACCAACTTTGATATCAGCATCTAAAGCATCCCATGGATGAGCTTCTAATTGCTTAATACCTAATTGGATACGAGATTTATCTTCGTCGAAATCTAAGATTACAACGTTGATTTTTTGTCCATCTTCTAAGATTTCAGATGGGTGATTGATACGAGACCAAGATAAGTCAGTAATGTGGATTAAACCGTCAACACCTCCTAAGTCTACGAATACACCGTAAGATGTGATGTTTTTAACTTCACCTTCTAATACTTGTCCTTTCTCTAATTGAGCAACGATTTCTTTTTTCTGAACTTCGATATCAGCCTCGATTAACGCTTTGTGAGAAACTACTACGTTTTTGAATTCTGGGTTGATTTTAACAACTTTGAACTCCATAGTTTTTCCTACGAATTGTTCGTAATCACGGATTGGTTTAACATCGATTTGAGAACCTGGTAAGAAAGCTTCAATTCCGAATACGTCAACGATCATACCACCTTTAGTACGAGCTTTGATGTAACCGTTAACGATTTCTTGAGAATCGTGTGCTTTATTAACAGCATCCCATGCATTTAATGTACGAGCTTTTTTGTGAGATAAAATTAATTGACCATTTTTATCTTCACGTTGATCAACCATTACTTCAACAATATCCCCAACTTTCAAGTCTGAGTTGTAACGGAATTCGTTTAATGAAATAACACCTTCTGATTTGAAGTTGATATCTACGATAGCTTCTTTATCTGTAATACGTACAACTTGTCCTTTGAATACTTCATTCTCATGTAAGTCTTCTAAAGTTGTATCGTACATTTGCTCTAATTCAGCTTTTTCTTTACGATCTTCTTCGTTTAATCCTGATTCGAAAGATTCCCAATCAAATGATTCTGGCGCTACGTTTGCATTAGCAGACGCATCTAATACTGGAGTGTTTAATACAACTTCTTGTACCTCCTCTTGTTTTGTTTCTTTAGACATAATTCTAAAAATTTGTATCTCAATCTATTTTATTTCGGAATCTTCAAATGCAAATAAATGACCGAGAGATGTTTAACTTAATAATTAATCGCTTGATTCCTAAACCATTTTAGCGAGTGCAAAGATAAACAATTATATTTTAATATTTGGAATAATTTTAGATTCAACTCAAAGAAATTTAAGATTTTATAAAGAAATTACACACTTGTTTATTCGTAACTTGTAATCGAATCTCAACTTTATGGATAGTCTAAAGAAAATAAAACGATTTTCTAAAATCGTAAAAGTCGTTTCTAAATATGGTTTTGAAGAAATTCTTTCTCGCGGAAACGATTTATTTCATTCTGACCAAAACAACGAATTTTTCAACCAATCATTCAATCAACGTTTCCGAATGGCTTTGGAAGAACTTGGTCCGACCTATATAAAATTTGGACAATTATTGAGTAATCGAAAAGATTTGGTTCCCGAATCTTTGGTTGAAGAACTAAAAAAATTACAAGATAATGTTCCGCCAGAAGAAATTGACATCAAACAAAAAATTAGAGACGAATTTGGAATAGAACCTGACGAACATTTTCTTTTTATAGAAGAACAACCTTTTGCTGCAGCAAGTATTTCGCAAGTTTATCGCGCAACTTTATTAAATGGTGAAAAAGTTGTTTTCAAAGTAAAACGATCTAATATTCAGAAAATAATTGAATCTGATTTAGCCCTGATTCGAGATATTGTTCATTTTTTGGAAAAAAAATATGAGAAACTTCAAAAATTATTCATTTCTGAAATCGAAAAATCATTTGAAAATTCAATTCTGAAAGAACTTTCATTAACTAATGAATTTCAAAATATTGAACGATTCAGGAAAAACTTCGAGAATAGTAAAGATGTTTATGTGCCAAAAACGTACGAAGATTATTCGAACAACAATTTTCTTTGCATGGAATTCATAGAAGGTTTCAAGGTAAATGATGTTGAACAGTTAGAAGCTTTAGGAGTTGACCCGAAAAAAATCGTACAGAAAGGTTTTGATATTTATTTGAAACAATTACTTGATGATGGATTTTTTCATGCTGATCCACATCCCGGAAATATTTTTATTTTAAAAGATGGACGTTTAGCTTTTATAGATTTTGGTTCGATGGGAATTTTAGCCATCAACGAAAAAGAAGCTTTAGAAAATGTAGTGATTGATTTTGGATTAAAAAATCCGAAACGAATTGTTCGTTCACTCAAAAAAATGGCAATTAAACATTATATCGAAAACGAAAAACAATTAGAACGTGATATTGCAGATATTTTCGATTATTTAGAATACAATACTGTTGATACGATAGAAGTTCAAATCATCATCAAAAAATTCAATCATATTCTGCAACGAAATCATGTTTTATTACCCGAATATGTTTACATTTTACTACGCGGAATTGCACTTATAGAAGGAATTGGACAACAATTACATGCTGATCTTAATGTACAACGTTCAATGCGTCCGTATGCGGTAAAATTGGCTCGACAAAAATTTCATCCAAAATATTTGAGTAAAAAAGCAATTGATAATTTCAAAGATATTCAAGATTTAATCAACGATTTACCAGAAGACACCTTAAAATTAATTGAAAAAGTAAACAATGATAAATTGGCTTTAAACTTCAAGATTGACCAAATAGATAATATTCAGAAATTAATAAAAGATAGTATCAATAAACTTGTTTTAGCTATTCTTACTTTAGCTTTTGGAATTGGAGCAAGTATGCTTGCGAATACGACTGTTCGTCCCATAGTTTTGGATATGCCGTTACTTTCTTGGATTGGCTATTTGTTATCTATTTTTACAGCTGGTTGCATCATTATATTGGTTTTTAGAAAGAAATAATTTTAATCCTAATTTCATAAAAATAAAATAGCCACCTCAATGAGGTGGCTATTTCTATTGTAAGCTATTCAAGAATTATTTTTTCTTTTTTGTAGCTGGTTTTACAACTTTAGTTTCTGTAACTACCGCTGTTTTTGGTAATACCTCAACACGTCTGTTTTTTTGGTAACACTCTTCAGTGTTTTCAGTACATAATAATTGAGATTTTCCTAATCCACGAGGAGTTAAACGAGCTTTATCAACTCCACCTCTTTCAGCTAAAATATTAACTAACGCTTGAGCACGTTTTAAAGATAATGTTTTGTTGTAAGCATCTTTACCTCTTTGATCAGCATGTCCGTCAATGTAGAAGTTTTTCGCTTTTAAATCATCAGAATTTAAAATTTGAGCTGCTACACGTACGTCTTCGTAAGAAGAAGGAACAATTTTATCAGAGTTGTACTCGAATAAGATGTTAGATAAACGTTTTGCTACGTGAACTTCTGTCCATGGACATCCGTTATTTTCTTTTGGTCCTTTTTCTGTTGGACAAGCATCATCTTTATCAGGAATACCATCTCCGTCTGTATCAGGACAACCTTGGAATTCAGCTAAACCTGGTTCGTTTGGACAAGCATCATCTTTATCTAAGATTCCATCACCATCTGTATCTGGCCAAGGACATCCGTTATTTTCTACTGGACCAGCAACTTCTGGACAAGCATCATCTTTATCTGGAACTCCGTCACCATCTGTATCTGGACAACCTTGGAATTCAGCTAAACCTGGTTCGTTTGGACAAGCATCATCTTTATCAAAGATTCCGTCTCCATCTGTATCTGGACATCCGTTTGTAGCAGGATCTCCTGTAGCGATACCTGGAGTATCTGGACATGCATCTTCGTCATCAGGAATACCATCATTATCTCTATCTTGTTTTCCGAAACGAAAAGTAACACCTACTGTGTGTTGGAAGAAATCGAAATAATTGTTTCCTCCGTAAGCTGGTAACCAGTTGTAATCAGAAGCAACATTTAAACCGAAGTTCTTAGTAAACCAAAAGTTAATACCACCTCCTAAAGAAGCTACAAAGTGATTTTTCTCTAAATCTTCTGCTTCAGTAATTTGGTATGTACCTCCATTTTCGTTACCGTAGTAAGCTGTCAATGGAAATTGTAATCCTGTGTAATCGTATCTGTGGTAACCAGCACCTACACGGATATATGGATCAAACCAAGAATCTTCTTTTAAGATATAACCATTAGCTAACTTATAACGTAAACCTAAACCAGCGTTAATGAATAACTCATCTTTAATAGCTAATCTGTTGTTATCAACTTCACCTACAGAAGCAGTTAAATCAACATCAAAAGATCTGTTTAAGTTACGAATAATAGATAATTTAGATAAAGGAGGAACGATATCCCAATTATCTGTTTTGAAATACTGGTTGAATGGTCCAGTCACTGAGTTGTGATCAACTGCGTGAGCACCAACTGTAATTGCCCAAGGATTCTTAGAATTCTGAGCATCTACAAAAGAATTACCCGCTAGGAATAATACTACTGCAGATAATAATAGATTAAACTTTTTCATTATCAAATATTTAGCGTTTTAAATATATTAAATTTTACTTAATTTTATACAATTATAAGACAAATTTAAGAATTCTTTATCATTCTATCCAAATCTCTTTTCAAATCTTTTCCTTTTATTGTGTTTCTTTTGTCAAAAAGTTTCTTCCCTTTTGCCAAATATATCTTCAATTTTGCCAACCCTTTATTGTTTATAAATAGCGTGGTTGCTACAATCGTTAATCCAGTCTCTTTCGTTTTGCGTTCTAATTTTCTCAACTCAGATTTTTGTAATAAAAGTTTTCTGTCTCGTCTAGTTTTATGATTAAAGTATGTTCCCCAATCATATTCGTCAATAAACATATTGACAATATAGAGTTCTCCATCCTTCATTTGACAAAAACTTTCGGTAATCGAAGCTTTTCCCATTCGGATAGATTTTATTTCAGTCCCAAATAATTGGATGCCGGCTTCGTAAGAATCTAATAATTCATACTCAAACCTTGCACGTTTATTCTTAATCGTAACTTCTTTCTGCACTTTATTTTATTCCAATTAAAATTTGTAACTTTGCCGGAAGGTCAAACAAACATCATACCAAAAATTATGTTAAATGTTTCTAATTTATCGCTTCAATTCGGCAAGCGTGTACTTTTCGACGAAGTTAATATAAAATTTACAAATGGCAACTGTTACGGGATAATTGGTGCCAATGGAGCAGGAAAATCTACTTTCTTAAAAATATTATCAGGTGAAATCGATCCAACTTCAGGACAAGTTAGTCTTGAAAAAGGAAAACGTATGTCTGTTTTAGAACAGAATCACTTCAAATATGACGAATATACAGTATTGGATACTGTTTTACGTGGAAATAAAGTATTATACGATATTAAAGAACGTATGGATGCTTTATATGCTAAACCAGATTTTTCTGAAGAAGATGGTATCAAAGCAGGAGAATTAGGTGTCGTTTATGAAGAAATGAACGGATGGAATGCAGAATCTGATGCTGCTACATTATTATCGAATGTAGGAATTGATTCGGATATGCATTATACATTAATGGGAGATTTAGATAATAAAGCGAAAGTTCGTATTTTGATTGCTCAAGCTTTATTTGGAAATCCTGACGTGTTAATCTTAGATGAGCCTACCAACGAATTGGACGTTAATACAATTCAATGGTTAGAGGATTTCTTAGGTAATTTCGAGAATACTGTAATCGTTGTATCGCACGACCGTCACTTCTTAGACGCAGTTTGTACGCATATTTGTGATTTAGATTTCTCTAAATTAAACCTATATTCTGGTAACTATACATTCTGGTACGAGTCTTCTCAGTTAGCTGCAAAACAACGTGCGCAACAAAACAAAAAAGCAGAAGAAAAGAAAAAGGAATTACAAGATTTCATTGCTCGTTTCTCTTCTAACGTTGCTAAAGCAAAACAAACGACTTCTCGTAAAAAAATGATCGAGAAATTAAATATCGAAGATATCAAACCTTCTTCTCGTCGATATCCAGCACTTATCTGGGAACAATCGCGTGAGGCTGGTGATCAAATCTTAGAAGTAAACAATTTATCTGCTTCTGTAGATGGAGAAGTTTTATTTAAAGATGCGAACATCAACTTGAAAAAAGGTGATAAAATTGGTATTTTCTCTCGTAACTCGAAAGCAGTTTCTCAATTTTTCGAAATTCTTTCAGGAAAAGCTCAGCCAGATTCTGGAGATTTTACTTGGGGAATTACAACAACACAAGCGTATTTACCTTTAGATAATACAGATTTCTTCAAAGAAGATATCAACTTGGTTGATTGGTTACGTCAATATACAGAATCAGACGATGAACGTCACGAAGAATTTATGCGTGGTTTCTTAGGGAAAATGTTATTCTCTGGAGACGAAGCTCTTAAAAAATCTTCTGTTTTATCAGGAGGTGAAAAAATGCGTTGTATGTTCTCTCGCATGATGTTATTACGTGCAAACGTATTATTGTTAGACGAGCCAACAGGTCACTTAGACTTAGAATCGATTACAGCATTGAATAATTCTTTGGTTAATTTCAAAGGAACAATTTTAATGGGTTCTCATGACCACGAATTGATTCAAACAACTTGTAACCGTATTATCGAGTTAACTCCAAACGGAATCATCGATCGTTATATGACGTATGATGAATTCTTAGATGATCCAAAAGTAAAAGAATTAAAAGCAAAATATTACGCTTAATAATTTCTTTCACCATATTTCTAAAAATCCAGAAGGTTCTACTTTCTGGATTTTTTTATTCATAAATTATTCTATCTTTGAGTTAGAATTTTTCGCATGATTCAACTTCCTACCATATTACTTTATCTCGTTATTGCATTGATTATTTTTCTAATCATTATGATTACATATTTAATCCATTCATTAAAATCTGAGAAAAAAATAAGTCATGAGCAAACGCAACGTTTAGACAATTTATCTACAAAAGTTGATGAGTTAAAATTGGAGTCATACGAAGCAAAATTGAATCCACATTTGTTCAAAATATTCTCAATTCGATTCAATCCAATGCGTACCAAACCTATTATACGATTGATAAATTAGCTAAGTATTGGATTATATTTTGTACGAAAGCAAAGACAATTTTGTGACGATAAAAGATGAAATAGATTTCACTAAAAACTTTATTGAAATTAATAAAGTAAAAGTTTCGCCTTTGTTTGATTTTCAAGTTAAAACGAAAATTGATGAAACTTCACCTTACTATCAAGAAAAAATTATTTTACCTTTATTAAGTATTGATTTTATTGAAAATGCTTTCAAACATACCGATTTTCAACAAGCCAATTCATTTATAAAAATTATGCTTGAACTGAATAATAAATCATTTCAAATTCAGGTAATGAATAAAATTTCTCCAAAAAATAGTTTGAAAAAAGAAACTGGCGGACATGGAAGTCAATCATTAGAACACCGCTTGAAAATGGTTTACGACGACGATTTCTTACTTTCTAAAACTATTGAACAGGATATTTTTGTAGCCAACTTAAAAATAAATTTACATGAGTTTTACACTAAAATGCATACTAATTGACGACGAAATTCTTGGGTTAAAGTACCTGAAAATGTTGTGTGAACAAATGGAAGACATCGAAGTTGTGAAAGCTTATGTTGATCCTGAATTATTCATTAACGAAATCGAAAATCTTGATTTTGACTTTTGTATTTTAGATATCGAAATGCCTAAAATAAATGGTTTACAAATCGCTAATTTATTAAAAGAAAAACCGTTTATTTTTTCCACTGCTTATAAGGAATATGCTGTTGATGCTTTTGATTTAGACGCGACAGATTATATTCAAAAACCAATCAAAAAAGAGCGTTTACAACAAGCTGTTGACAAAGTAAAAAAACGTTTACAAAATAATTTTTCGACACCAAATAATTTTGTACAATTAAATTCAGACAAAGGAAAAATTTTGTTGCAGTTTAATCAAATTTTGTACATTACAACTTCTAGTGTTGACAGCCGTGATAAAGTGGTTTATTATCAAGATTTATCGTTCTTAATTTTGAAAAATATCACACTCGATGCATTATCAGAAATGTTACCCGAAAAAGATTTTGTCCGCATCAATAAACGAGAAATAATTAGCTTGCATCATATTAAATATTTTCACTCAGACAATGTTACTTTAGATGTTTTATCAAAAGAAAATAAAGAAATTAATTTGGTGTTAAGTGAAGTTTACAAAGCTAATTTTATTGCTCAAATTTCAATTTGATTACAAAAAAAATCCATTTCATTACATTTTACTCAAGTTTAAAAAATATTGATATTTTTCTGTAAATTAATTTCTGACTTTTGTTAAAAATTAACGCCATGAAAAAATCGACAAGAAATTCTATTTTTTATATAATAACCATTCTACTTTGTTCAATCATGATGTATTTTATTGTGATTAAAGCAGAAGAAATGGAAGCTGGGAAACATGTTGTTCATGCTGCAAATGGAAGCAATTACTTCAATGATTTCATCAACAGTATTACACATAATATTGGACACCCTCTTGCTATTTTATTAGCACAAATTGTGACCATTATATTTACCGCAAGAGTTTTTGGATGGATATTTAATAAAATTGGACAACCAACTGTAATTGGAGAAATTATTGCAGGTATTTTCCTTGGTCCTTCTTTCATTGGAATGCATTTCCCAGAATTTTTCGGAGATCTTTTCCCAAAAGAATCATTAGGAAACTTAGAATTTATCAGTCAAATCGGTTTGATTCTATTCATGTATGTCATCGGAATGGAATTAGACCTTAAAGTGCTAAAGAAAAATGCACAAGACGCCATAGTTATTAGTCACGCGAGTATCATTATTCCATTTACACTTGGTTTAGCTCTAGCTGGATTAATTTATATGGAATTTGCTCCAGAAGGAATTAACTTTCTATCATTTGCCCTTTTTATCGGAATTTCGATGAGTATTACAGCCTTTCCCGTTCTGGCTCGTATTGTACAAGAACGCGGGATTAGCAAAACTCGTTTAAGTTCTATTGTAATTACTTGCGCTGCTGCCGACGATATCACGGCTTGGTGTTTATTAGCCGCGGTTATCGCAATTGTAAAAGCTGGCTCATTCATCAGTTCATTGTATGTTATTTTACTAGCAATTGTTTACGTTATCGCGATGGTTCGTTTCGTTCGTCCTTTCCTAAAGAGAATTGCAGACGTACATTCGAGCAAAACAACGCTTACAAAACCTATCATTGGAATCTTTTTCTTGGTCTTAATTATTTCTTCATACTTAAGTGAAATCATAGGAATTCATGCATTATTTGGAGCTTTTTTAGCTGGAACAATTATGCCTGAAAATGTGAAATTTAGAAATTTATTCATCGAAAAAATAGAAGATGTTTCATTGGTTTTATTACTTCCGCTGTTCTTTGTTTTTACAGGTTTAAGAACACAAATTGGATTATTAGATAGTCCACATTTATGGCAAACTGCGGGAATGATTATTTTGGTAGCTGTAACAGGAAAATTTGTTGGAAGTGCAGTAGCCGCTAAATTTGTTGGGCAAAACTGGAGAGACAGTTTGACCATTGGTACCTTAATGAATACACGAGGTTTGATGGAATTAGTCGTGTTAAACATTGGATATGATTTAGGTGTCTTAACACCAGAAGTTTTCGCTATGATGGTGATAATGGCTTTGGTCACAACTTTTATGACAGGTCCAGCTTTAGATTTAATCAATTGGATTTTTCGAAAACAAAAGACAGAAAATGAACTTTCTGAAATTAGTCAAAGTCAGAAATATAAAATATTAATTGATTTTCAAACACCTGAAAAAGGTGCTGAATTGTTACGAATAGCTAATAGCTTTATCAAAAAACAAGACGAAAACTCACTTGTTTCCGCAATTCATGTGATGAAAAGTAGCGAAGTGCAACATTTCAATCTTGAAGATAGAGAAGCAGAAATTTTTGAACCGATTATTGAGGTTTCCGAAGAATTACATCAAGATGTAACAACCATGTTCAAAGTTTCTACAGATATGGTTTTTGAGACAATTGATATTGCACAAAAAGGTGATTACGATTTGATGTTGATGGGTGTTAGAAATTCTATTTATTCAGGTTCGTTATTAGGAAATATTTTAGGATTTACGACAAAAATTATCGATCCAGATATTTTGATTGGTCAAGTTACTGGAAAAGAAAACATGTTTGATCATTCAATTTTCAACGAAAGAACGAAACAATTATTGAACAAATCAACAGTTCCTGTTGGTGTTGTTTTGGATAAAAATTTCACAAAAGCTGAAAAAGTTTTTCTTCCTCTTTTCGGAAATAAAGATGCCGATTTACTGAAATATGCACAACGTTTAATCTCGAATAGCGAATCTCAAATTATTATTGTAGACGTGAGCGGTTACACAAAACGTCATTCAGAAGTAAAAGAAATTATTCGTAGTATCGAAAATATTGCTCCAAATCATATTAGTCTTTCGTACAAACAACAACTGGATAAAGAGTTTTTAGATGAAATGGATTTGATGATGATTAGTATGAAAAGTTGGAAAAACTTAATCGAAACAAAAAGTATTTGGATTTCCAATGTACCAACAACATTGATTATTTCGGAGTAAATCTTCTTCATTCAAGATTTATATATTCAATTACAAAAAATAAATCCAGCTTAAAAGCTGGATTTATTACTTTATATTATTCAAATCGATTAAACATCAATTTTTGCATAGTGTGCATTTTTCTCGATAAACTCACGACGAGGCGGTACATCATCACCCATCAACATAGAGAACACGCGATCTGCTTCTGTTGCATTGTCAATCGTTACTTTACGCAACGTTCTGTGCTCTGGATTAAGAGTTGTATCCCATAATTGCTCTGCGTTCATTTCCCCAAGACCTTTGTATCGTTGAATTGTAACTCCTTTACCAGAACCATCTGTAGAAAATTCTGCAGTTAAACGTTCACGATCTTTTTCATCCCAAGCATATTCTGCTTTCGCTCCTTTTTTGATTAAATATAAAGGTGGCGTTGCAATGTAAATATGTCCTTGCTCAATCAATTCTTTCATGTAACGGAAGAAGAATGTCAAAATTAATGTCGCGATGTGAGAACCGTCGACATCGGCATCGGTCATAATTACAACCTTGTGGTAACGTAATTTTGAAATATTAAGTGCTTTCGAATCTTCTTCAGTTCCGATTGTTACACCTAAAGCTGTATAAATATTTTTAATCTCTTCGTTATCCAAAACTTTGTGCGCCATCGCTTTCTCTACATTCAAAATCTTACCACGCAATGGTAAAATTGCTTGAAAATGACGATCACGACCTTGTTTTGCCGTTCCTCCGGCAGAATCTCCCTCGACTAAGAATAACTCAGATTCTTCTGGCTTACGAGAAGAACAATCCGCTAATTTACCTGGCAATCCGCTTCCTCCCATAGGATTTTTGCGTTGTACCATTTCACGAGCTTTCTTCGCTGCCTGACGAGCTTTTGCTGCTAAAATTACTTTATCAACAATTTGTTTTGCTTCTGTTGGATTCTCTTCTAAGAAATTCGTTAACATTTCTGCCACGATTTTATCAACCGCAGGAGAAACCTCAGAGTTTCCTAATTTCGTTTTCGTTTGACCTTCGAATTGAGGCTCCATTACTTTTACCGAAATCACTGCTGTTAATCCTTCACGGAAGTCATCTCCAACGATTTCAACTTTTTCTTTTGCAAGATTAAAGTTTTCTTCAGCATATTTTTTCAATGTACGTGTCAATGCACGACGGAAACCAGATAAATGTGTTCCACCTTCGTGTGTATTGATGTTATTTACATACGAATGTACATTTTCGTTATACGATGTATTGTATCGCATTGCAACCTCAACTGGAATTCCATCGCGTTCACCTTCCATGAAGATTACTTTGTCCATAATAGATTCGCGGCTACCGTCGATAAACTCAACAAATTCTTTTAATCCTTCTTCAGAATGAAAAGTTTCTGTTACAGGATTTCCATCAGCATCTTTTTCGCGTTCATCAACCAATACAATATTGATTCCTTTGTTCAAGAAAGCTAACTCACGCAAACGATTTGCTAAAGTAGAATAGTTATATGTTTGTACTTCTTGGAAAATTGTATCATCTGGCGTAAAAGTTACTGTTGTACCACTTTTATCAGTCGTTCCAACTTCTTTTACATCGTACAAAGGTTTCCCTTTCGAATATTCCTGAATATATTGTTTTCCGTTCTTGAAAACTTCTGCCGATAAATGGTTAGAAAGTGCATTAACACACGAAACTCCAACACCGTGCAAACCTCCAGAAACTTTGTACGTATCTTTATCAAACTTACCACCTGCACCAATTTTCGTCATTACAACTTCTAATGCAGATTTTCCTTCTTTTTTATGTAAGTCGACAGGAATACCACGTCCGTTATCTTCGACACGAATCGAGTTTCCTTCTAAAATTGTTACCTTGATTGTATCACAGTATCCTGCTAAAGCTTCATCAATAGAGTTATCAACAACCTCGTAAACTAAGTGGTGTAATCCTCTAACTCCGACGTCTCCAATGTACATCGATGGACGAAGACGTACGTGCTCCATTCCTTCTAACGCTTGGATATTATCCGCCGTATATGTGTTATTACTCATAATATGTCTCTAACTTTTTAAAACAAACAAATATAGTGAATTTTGACGAGAAAACCTCTTAAAAAGAACTTAAAGTATTGGATAAAATAACGTTTTAAAATTTAATTTTTGGATTAATTCAATAATTATTGTGTTTAAACTTTTTTACTAAGCAAAACGTGATATAACTCTTTAATCTCTTTTTATTTTCATTTTTTTCTTGATAAAAAAACGAAACAAAAAAATCAAGGTTATAAATCTTTGACTAAAAATTATCAACACTTCGATAATGATTTAAAAATTCACATACGTTCATTAAATCATTTATAACCTACGCTTATTCAATTTTATTAACGTCAAAGCTTTAAATACCATTATTTTTAAACCTTAAAAAAAAGAAAAATAGCTGAATAATTAAAAATCACTATTTGAAAGTTTAAACAAGATTATTGTTAAAATAAAAAACCGAAATCAAATTGATTTCGGTTTTCAAGTATATAATTTCTATAAATTAAATATCTTTCTTTTCTAAATAAACGACTTTCTTCGTTTCGAAGAAATCTTCGTCAAAAAAGTTTTGAATATCAAACAAAACAGCATTTGGAAAACCTGCTAATTCTTCTGTCAAATCACCTCCTTTTAGATATAATAAGCCATTAGGAAAAGGATTAATCGCTTCTTTTTTAAATTTTCCTCGAATCCATTCTGCGAATCTTGGCATTGCTGTCACCGCACGAGAAACCACAAAATCGTATTTATCTGTTAATTCTTCGGCACGTTTTTGTTCTGCTTTTACGTTCGTCAAACCTAAACCGTCAGCCACACCTTTTACAACCTTGATTTTTTTTCCGATAGAATCTACCAAATGAAACTGAACATTCGGAAACAAAATTGCCAACGGAATTCCTGGTAAACCACCTCCAGTTCCTACATCCAGAACAGAAGAACCATCTGCAAATTCCATCACTTTTGCAATCGCTAAAGAATGTAAAATATGGTTCGTATAAATTTCATCAATATCTTTTCGAGAAACAACATTGATTTGATCGTTCCATTCTTTGTACAAATCACCAACTTTCGAAAATTGTTCGATTTGTTTTTCCGTTAAATCAGGAAAATATTTTAAAATTAAATCAATCATTGCTTAAATAATTTCTGAAACTCGCTGACAAACGTAATCTAACAACTTTGTATCGTCTTCTGTAAACGGATTAATTTTATGCGAATCGATATCAATTTGACCAATATTTTCTCCATTTTTGAAAATTGGAACAACAATTTCAGCTTTCGTTTCAATTGAACAAGCCAAATAATTATCTTGTGCATAAACGTCTGGCACAACAAAAGTTTCGTTAGATTCTGCCACTTGCCCACAAATTCCTTTACCATAAGGAATTATTGTATGATCGGTAGCTGCACCAACATAAGGTCCAAGTTTTAGTTCATTTTTATCTCCATTCTTGAAATAAAATCCCACCCAATTATAGTATTCAACTTCGTCACTCAACAATTGACAAATCTTTTGTAATCTATCTTCCGTAGAAATTGCGCTATCAATTATGACATCCACGCGTTTATGTAAATCTTGCATTTTGTTACTTCTAAAAAAGCAAATTTATTGATTAATCATAACTTAATCAAAAGTTGACGTTTTTCATTTATATTTGTTCAAGATTTTTTAACCAAATGAAAGAATTTAAACCTTTATTGTTATTCCTTGCACGTTTTTTAGGAACTTACATTATTTTAAGTTTAGCTTATAAATTGTATTTGGATCAATATTTACCGCACAATACCCCTGATCCATTTACAAAATTAACATCTGATGTAACAGCTTTTGGTTTGAACAAATGTGGTTTTTTTACTTTTTCTAATATTGCAGAAAATCAGCCTTGGATGCGTTTGGTAATGGACGGACAAGTGGCGTCTATTGTAAATGAAGGTTGTAATGCGATTTCTATTCTGATAATTTTCGTAGCGTTTATCGTTGCTTTTTACACGAATTTCAAACAAACTTTTTTGTTTATTTTATCTGGTTTAGCAATTCTTTTTGTGATGAATATTTCGAGAATTATGTTGTTAAATTATATTTTTAGATACCACGCAGAATATGGTAAAATGGCACACGATTATCTGTTTCCTGCAATTATTTATGGTTCAATCGTGATTCTTTGGATTGTTTGGATCAAATTTTTTGTAACAAAATACAATAAGCAAAATGCTAAATAAATATTTACGTTACGCAATTGCAGTTTTACTTGTTTTTGGATTAATATTAGTCCGAAAATTTGAAGATGTTTTATTTTATGATCCTTTCCTAAAATACTTTCATTTTGTTGGTCATTCAAAATTCCCTGAAATTGATTTACCAAAATTGAACGCAAGTCTGATGGTTCGCTATCTAATCAATACATTATTAACGGTATTAATTGTTTGGTTTATTTTCTGGAAAAAAAGTTACGTTAAATTCTCTATCATTATTATGATTATTGGATTAATCGTTCTTTTACCAATCTATAATTATTTGATTTCAACACATTTTTCATCAGGCGAAATGGTTTTCTTTTATGTGAGAAGATTTCTCATTCAGCCCATGTTTTTATTAATTTTAGTTCCTTGTTTTTATTACCAAGAAATACAACATAAAAAAACGGTCGAAAATTAATTTTCGACCGTTTTTTATTTTTTATTTTGACTTTGAAAAATATCTTCCAAAAATTTTATTTTTTCTTCTTCAGACATCGGTTTTTCTCCATTATCATTTAAAGTAATCCCTGTTAATTTATTATTACGAACCGAAAATAATAAATATGAATTTAAATCTATATTTCCTTTTACTTTCTCCTTAAATATTCTCCAAATTATATAATTAGAGTTTCTCTTTAATTCTGATACTAATACTTTTTCTCCGGTTTTCCAATAATCAGTCTCCCATTTATAATATTTCTCTAAAAGTTCACTTTCAGACAAACCTGTTTCATAAAATTCATATTTTTCTGGTTTCGCTACGACAATCATTAAGCTAACATCGGTTTTCTTATTAACAAAATGATATTGACTTGAACTTTTAAGTTGTCCTTTATGTTCCCATTTTCCAGGGAATTCAAAATATTCTTCATTAATGATATAATGAGAAACTTTTTGAGCATTAACAAAATTTGAAAAAAATAATATTACAAAAAGAAATGTAATTTTTAAAAAACTATTTGCTTTCATAATTACAATCCCGATTCTTCTTTTTCTTGTTGCGCATCTAACTTTGCTTGCTCTTTTGCAGCTGCTTCTTGTGCTTTTTGTTCTGCAACTTTACGTTTTTCTTCGTTTGCAATTTCTGCATTCGCTTTGTTCACTGCTTTGTATTTGTACAACCAACCTAAGAATCCACCAAGTATAAATCCAACTCCAGCACCTCCTGTTATTCCGACTAAAAATTCTTTGTCCGCAAATAATCTTGAGATATCTAAATTTGTAAAATAGTACATTGCAACGCTAATCGCAATCAACAAAAATCCAATAAAAGTAGAATAGGTCATCGTTATATGTTTTTAAAATAAATCTTGTAACATTCTTTGGCGAACAGCTTCGTACAAAATCGCTCCAGCCGCAACCGAAACATTCAGTGAAGCAGTTTGTCCAGCCATAGGCAATTTAATAATTTTATCCGAAATTTTAATAATAGAATCCGAAACTCCATCTTCCTCACTTCCCATCACAATAGCTGCAGGAACAGAGAAATCTGCATCATAAATAAATTCTGCTGATTTTTCAGAAGCACTAAAAATTGAGATTCCAGCCGATTGTAAATATTTAATAACATTCACTAAATTTCCTTCTTTACAAACCGGAATATTGTACAACGCTCCTGTCGAAGTTTTGATCGCATCTGCATTTACAGAAGCCGAACCTTTTGCTGGAATAATAATTGCATCAACACCAACACATTCTGCTGTACGAGCGATTGCACCAAAATTACGAACATCAGAAACACGATCTAAAATCAAGATAAAAGGTGTTTTTCCTTGTTCCCAAATTTGAGGTAATACATTTTCGATTGAATCAAATTCGATTGGCGAAATAAATGCATAGACTCCTTGGTGATTTTTTCCTGTAAAACGATTTAGTTTTTCTACAGGTACATAACTTACAGGAATTTCATATTCAGTGATTAATTTTCTCAATTCAGAAAAAATTTCACCTTGTAAACCTTTTTGAATAAAAATTTTGTCGATTGTTTTCCCTGCTTCAATCGCTTCTATTACTGGTCTTAAACCAAAAATTCCCGCTTCGTTTTTCATAAGTGCAAAGATAAAAAATTATACGTAACTATTTACCTATCCTTCTCTTCAATTGTTGTAAATAATTTGGAAAGCTCATATACAACATGCAACCAATAACAATTAGCGAAATCATTGAGATTAAATTTAGTTTGATATGAACAATTTTTGACACAAAAACAACCACCAAAACAACATTAAATAAAGTTTGGAAATAAAAATGTTGCGCAATTTTTCGTCCAAAATCTGATTTGCTATACGAAGCAAAAAACATAAAAAGCACTAAAATTGTAAAAATTAAACTAATTTTCATTCTAAAAAAAATCACTAAATTTGAAAGGTTAAATATACTCAAAATGCAACAATATCACGATTTATGTAAAAAGGTTTTAGCAGAAGGCGCTTTTAAAGAAGACAGAACGGGAACAGGAACTAAAAGTATTTTTGGTTACCAAATGCGTTTCGATTTGTCGAAAGGTTTCCCTTTGGTGACGACTAAAAAATTACATTTAAAATCGATTATCTACGAATTGTTGTGGTTTTTGAAAGGTGATACGAATATCAAATATTTAACAGATAATGGTGTAAGAATATGGAACGAATGGGCTGACGAAAATGGTGATTTAGGTCCTATTTATGGTCATCAATGGCGTTCATGGGGGAAACCAAATGGAGAAGTTGTTGACCAAATTAAAGTTGCGATTGATCAAATAAAAAATAATCCTGATTCACGTAGAATTATAGTTTCTGCTTGGAATGTTGGAGAATTAGATCAAATGGCTTTAGCTCCATGTCATGCATTTTTTCAGTTTTATGTGAATGATGGAAAATTATCGTTGCAATTGTATCAACGTAGTGCAGATATTTTCTTAGGTGTTCCATTCAATATTGCGTCATATGCGTTATTACAAATGATGGTTGCACAAGTTTGTGATTTAGAAGTCGGCGATTTTGTGCATACTTTTGGAGATGCACATATTTACAAAAATCATTTTGAACAAGTTGAACTACAATTAACACGCGAAGCTTTTCCTCTTCCAACAATGAAAATCAATCCGAATGTAAAGGATATTTTTGATTTTACATACGAAGATTTCGAATTAGAAAATTATCAAGCTCATCCTCACATCAAAGGAATTGTAGCAGTTTAATCATAAAAAAACACTTAAAGTCTCCAAATTGGAGGCTTTTTTTGTAACTTTTCGAGAAAATTATCAACCAATAGAAATAAATTTTTACGATGAAAAAACGAATCCTTTGGCTTTCATCAGCCTTTATTATATCAAGTCTTACTTATGCGCAAGTAATGACGCCACCGCCGAGTTATAACGAAAACCAAACGAACAAATTAGATATTTATCGTGCAGAAGCAGAACGAATTAATAATCTTGTTCATACCAAATTGGATCTTAAATTTGATTATGCAAAAGAGCACGTTTTAGGTGAAGCTTGGGTAACATTGAAACCACATTTCTATGCTACAAACAAAGTTACATTAGACGCAAAAGCAATGTTGATTAGCGAAGTCGCTTTGGTAAATGGTGCTACAAAAAAAAAATTAAATTATAAATACGATGATTTACAATTAGTCATCGATTTGGATAAAGAATACAAAAAAGATCAAGAATATACACTTTACATCAAGTATACAGCGCGTCCAAACGAAGTAAAACAAGAAGGAAGTGCGGCCATAAACGATGCAAAAGGTGTTTATTTTATCAATGCAAAAGGTGAACGACCAAATTATCCAACTCAAATTTGGACACAAGGCGAAACTGAATCTTCTTCTTGTTGGTTCCCGACAATTGATAAAACGAATCAAAAAACTTCACAAGAAATCACGTTAACATATCCTGATAAATATGTTTCATTATCAAATGGAACAATGAAATCTTCGAAGAAAAATTCGGACGGAACAAAAACTGATTATTGGAAATTTGATAAAAAACATGCGCCATATTTATTCTTTTTCGGGATTGGAGATTACGCAGTCATCAATGATAAATGGAAAAATATCAATGTTGATTATTACGTAGAACCAGAATATAAAGATGTTGCAAAGCAAATTTTTGGTAATACACCAGAAATGATTCAGTTCTTTTCTGATAGATTAAACTATCCTTATCCTTGGGATAAATATGCACAAATGACGGCTCGCGAATATGTTTCTGGAGCTATGGAAAATACAACAGCTTCTTTATTTCATGATGGTGTTCAGCAAAAAGCTGGTCAATTAGTCGATGAAAACACTGCTGAATATGTTATTGCGCACGAATTATTTCACCATTGGTTTGGAGATTTAGTTACGGCTGAAAGTTGGGGAAATTTAACAGTGAATGAATCGTTTGCTAATTATTCTGAATATTTATGGTTTGAATATAAATACGGAAAAGAGAAAGCGGATGAGCATCGTTACAACGAAATGTTTGGTTATAAACAAGGCGATGGACCAACGAAAAATTTGGTTCGAGTTCATTACAATTCTCGCGAAGACATGTTTGATGGTGTTTCGTACAACAAAGGTGGAATTATCTTACATATGTTGAGAAACTTCTTAGGAGATGATGCTTTCTTCAAAGGTTTGAACAAATATTTGAAAGATAATGAATACGGAAAAGCTGAATCTACTCAATTACGATTGGCTTTGGAAGAAGTTTCTGGTCGTGACTTAAATTGGTTTTTCAATCAATGGTATTACGAAAATGGTCATCCAAAATTAACAGTTGTTTCAGATTATTCTTCAGCAAATAAAAAAATAAAAGTTGTTGTTCGTCAAGATGCTTCAAAATTATTTGAATTTCCTTTTGCGATTGATATTGTCGAAAATGGAAAAACAACGCGTCAACAAGTTTGGGTTCCAAAACAAGCCGAAACTGTTTTCGAATTTGCAGCAAACCAAAAACCTGATGTCGTTATTCCAAATGCGGATCAAGTTTTATTAGCAGATATCGACGATAAAAAACCTGTTGAAGATTTTATTGCGCAATACAAAGCTGGAAAAGGAAATTACACGACACGTTTATTAGCGATTGAAGCAATGGCAAATGCGCAAGCAACTAATCCAAAAGCGGCTGATGCCTTGGTTAATGCTTTAGATGATTCATTTGATGGATTAAGAATTTATGCGATTCATAAATTGGACACAAAATCAAAAACGATTGTTGATAAAGCTTCATCAAAATTAAAACAATTGGCTTCTAATGATCCTAAAACATTGGTTCAAGCGGCTGCTTTAAGTGCTTTGAATGATGCCAATATTTATGATGTAGCAATTTTCGAGAAAGCTTCAAAAAGCCCTTCATTTAGTGTTCAAGGAGCCTCGTTAACTGGAATCTTAAAAAATAATCCTTCAAAAATTAATGATTTAACAACTAATCTTGATAATGAAGTGATTAAAGGTTCACCAGATTTAGCAATGGCATTAGTTCCGACTTGGATCAAAAATAATCAATTGGATAAAGCTGCTTTAATTTCGGAATCTGCTGCGATGTATGAATTCGTAAAATTCCAAGATCCAGAAAAAGGAAAAATTGCTGAACAAGCTTTCAATTGGATTATGAACAATGACACACCAGATGCAACGGCTGAAATTGCTAAAACATATTCGCGTTATTATCCATATTTGAAAGAACAAAATCCACAAGCAGGACAAGCTGTGAAAATGATGGCTGAAAAAGCATTGCAAGTAAAAACGAATGCTGCAAAAACAATTAAATCAGCAACTATTGCAAAACAAGTGGAGCAATTACAAGATGCTATAAATAAAATGAAATAATTCACTAAAATTATTATATTTGTTAAGCTATCCTTGCAAGAGGATAGCTTTTTTTACCTTATAACTTATGATAAACATTGTAGTAGCAAAAGCAAGCAACAACGTAATTGGTGCAAAAAATGATTTGATTTGGCATTTACCAAATGATCTGAAACATTTCAAAAGTATAACTTCTGGGCATCCTATTATTATGGGACGAAAAACGTTCGAATCATTGGGTAGACCTTTACCAAATCGTACCAATATTGTTGTGACAAGAGATCAGAATTGGAATACAGAAGGTATCGAAATTGCGTCTTCTTTACCAAAAGCAATAGAAGTTGCGAAAAAAATTGACGATGATATTTACATTATCGGTGGTGGAAATATTTACAAACAAGCGATGGAATTTACTGATATTTTGTACATCACAGAAGTTCATCACGAATTTGATGGAGACACTTATTTCCCAGAAATAGACTTGGACGAATGGGAAGAAGTAGAACGAGAAGATTTCAAAAAAGATGAAAAACATCCATATGCTTACTCGTTTGTGACGTATAAAAGAATAGATTAGAAACTTTCGTGCATAAAAAAAGCAAGAATTTTGATTCTTGCTTTTATATTTTTTACACCTTAATGTTTTACATCTTGTACTTCGTCTGGATTGTGTTTGTATTTGAACACAATTGCGAACAATACCGTAACAACTAATGCGTAGCCTGCGAAAATAAACCAAGAATGTCTCCATCCTTCTAGCTGCAATGTCAAATCAGTTTGACTATACACTAAATGATTCACGATGTATTGTGCAATTAACATTCCGATTGTTGCTCCAAAACCATTGGTCATCATCATAAAAACTCCTTGTGCAGAAGAACGAATTTCTTCGTTTGTTTCTTTGTCTACATACAACGAACCTGATACATTGAAAAAATCGAAAGCGATTCCGTAAACAATCATTGATAAGATAAACATCCAAACGCCAGATCCTGGATCTCCTAATCCAAATAATCCGAAACGTAAGACCCAACCTACCATTGCCATCAACATCACGATTTTGATTCCGAATCGTTTTAGCACGAAAGGAATTAATAAAATACACAATGTTTCAGAAACTTGAGACAACGAAATTAAAGCATTTGCATTACTTGCTCCCCACGTATTGGCATAATCTGGAATATCCTTAAACGTTGTGATAAATGGATTTGCATATCCATTTGTAATTTGCAAAGAAACGCCTAAAAGCATTGAAAAGATAAAGAAAATTGCCATTTTTCTATCTTTAAATAATGCAAAAGCTTTTAAACCAAATGCATCAGAAATAGATTGTTTTTCAGAACTTTTGTTAACTGGGCAATTAGGTAATAAGAAACTGTATAAAAACAATATAACTCCTAAAAATCCAGATACAAAGAACTGATAATAATTGGATTGAAAACTTACGAATGTTGGATCACTTGAAAAGTTAAATCCAAAAACACCATCTTTAAATCCAGAGAAATTAACAAATAACATCGCTACAATAAAACCAACTGTTCCAAACGTTCTGATTGGAGGAAAGGATTTGATTGTGTCTAAATTATTTTGTTTTAAAATTGTGTAGGCTGTTGAGTTAGAAAGGGCGATTGTTGGCATAAAGAACGCCACACTAACCGAATAAAGTGCGAAGATTGTTGTAAAATCTACATCGTTTCCAGCTGTCATTCCGTAATAACCTGCTGCAAACATAAAAATCGCAGCTAATAAATGATTCAATCCCAACAAACGTTGTACAGGAATCCATCTATCCGCTACAATACCCATTATTGCGGGCATAAAAATCGACACAATACCTTGCATCGCGTAAAAAAGACCAATTTTTGGACCTAAGCCAACTGATCCTAAGTAATTTCCCATAGAGGTTAGGTATGCTCCCCATACCGCAAACTCAAGGAAACTCATGATTGTAAGTCTAAGCTTTACAGACATAATTATTTGAAATAGTTATTAGTTTCCCATGTTATCGATTTGATCACGAAGGCGAGCTGCCAATTCATAATCTTCATTCTTCACAGCTTTTTCCATCTCAGTTTCAAGTTCAGATTTTGTCCAACCTTCATATTCGTTGATATCAGACAAATCATTTTCCAAACCAGCCAAGATATCCAAATCATCTTCGAAGTTATTTGCTGCGCGACGTATATTTTCTTCTTCTTCAATAACGTCCAAATGAATTCCAGCTTTTTCTACAACATTATCATAGGCATAGATAGGTGCATTGAAACGAACAGCCAATGCAATTGCATCAGAAGTTCTCGAATCAATCTCGGCACGTTGTCCATCATCATTCACAAAAACAATATTCGAATAAAAAACACCATCTTCTAATTTATAAATATAAATAGAATCAACATTCAATTGAAATTCTTTTCCTAATGAAATAAACAAATCGTGTGTTAATGGACGAGGTGGATTAATATCTTTCTCTAAAGCTAATGCGATTGATTGTGCCTCAAAGCTCCCAATAATAATTGGCAACTTTCTTCCTCCTACATTTTCCTCTAGAATCAACGCATATGCGCCAGTCTGAGTTTGACTGTAAGATATTCCTTTAATATTTAATCTAATTAAATTGTCCATTTGGGCGTAAATCTATGAAAAACTGATGAATATTTAATCTTTTTTTAATGAATAAAAAAAATCCGAACCACCTAAATGATTCGGATTGAATTTATAATCTTAAAATGATTAAGCTTGACCTTTATATTTTTTTAACTCTTCAGTTAATTTAGGAACAATCTCAAAAGCATCTCCTACGATTCCGTAATCAGCCGCTTTAAAGAAAGGCGCTTCTGGATCATTGTTGATGACAACAATTGTTTTAGATCCATTAACTCCAGCTAAGTGCTGAATAGCTCCTGAAATACCAACTGCGATATATAAATTTGGCGCAATTGCTTTTCCTGTTTGTCCTACGTGCTCAGCATGCGGTCTCCAACCAATATCAGCAACTGGTTTAGATGATGCTGTAGCAGCTCCTAAAACTTTTGCTAAATCTTCGATCATTCCCCAGTTTTCAGGACCTTTCATTCCACGACCTGCAGAAACAACAATATCCGCTTCTTTCAAATCGATTTTATCAGAAGAAGCCATTTCTGTTGAAACAACTTTTACTTTTGCATCTGCATCAGAAACTGATACTGAAGCTGATTCTTCTGAACCTGAAACTGCATTTTCTTTTGCTCCGAATGCGTTTTGTAGAACTGTAACTACAACTTTTCCTGAAACTGCAACAGTTTCTACTCCTTTTCCAGAGAATGCTTTACGTGCAACTGTGAATGGAGAAACTGCTGTTGGAGATTTTTCTACATTTGTTACTAAAGATGCTCCTGTTTTGTATGCTAAAACTGGTGCTATAGTCGCTCCTTCGTTTGTTGATGGTAAAACCACAACATCTCCTTGAGCAACTTCAGCCAAAGCTTTTGCGTAAGAATTTGCATCAAATTTTGCTAAAGCTGCATTATCAACTTTAACTACTTTAGATGCTCCATATTTATATAATTCGTCAGCAGTAGCATTTCCAAAAACGATTGCTGTAACAGTATCTCCAGCAACATCAGCTGTAGCTTTTGCGTAAGAAACTGCTTCTAATCCTGCTTTTTTATATTTTCCGTCGTGTGACTCTGCGTATACAAAAATTGCCATTTTTTAATTTCTTTTTAGGTGAATAATTAGATTACTTTAGCTTCTTCGTGTAATAATCTTACCAATTCTGCTACATTGTCTTTGTCGATTAATGTTACATTACCTCTTTCAGCAGGTTTTACATAACCAACAACTTCAACTTTAGTTTCTGTCGCTTCTGGTGCAACAACTGCGATTTGTTTTGTACGCGCTTGCATAATTCCACGCATATTAGGAATTCTTAATGCAGCCTCGTCAACCAATCCTTTTTGTCCTGCGATAACAGCTGGTAAAGTAACTTCTACAGTTTCTTTTCCTCCGTCAATTTCACGAACAGCTTTTGCAGAAGAACCTTCTACATCAAGACCGATACATCCGTTTACAAAACCATAATCTAACATTGCAGCAACTAATCCTGGTACAGAACCTCCATTATAATCAATTGATTCTTTTCCTGTCAATACTAAATCAAAACCACCATCTTTAGCAGCTTTTGCGATTTGTGTAGCAACAAAGAAATCATCGCGAGCATCAGCATCAATACGAATTCCATCATTCGCACCAATCGCTAAAGCTTTACGCATAACTGGATCTACAGTTGCATCTCCAACAGTTAAAATTGTAACAGTAGCTCCTTGTTTTTCTTGTAACTCTACTGCTTTATTTAAACTAAATTCGTCGTGCGGGTTAATAACGAACTGAACACCATTTTTATCAAATGATTTTCCGTCAGCTGTGAAGTTGATTTTTGCTGTAGTATCTGGTACACTACTAATACAAACTAATATCTTCATAATTTTGTGTTTACTTTTTCTTTTATGTAAAAATAACTAATTTATTTTATTATGCAAGCATAACATTGTTAATTCTTTACTAAGTCGTTACTTTTCGCTTTCAATTGTTTTTTATAAACTGAATTTGAAACCAATACACTTAGTTCGTACAATAACCAAAGAGGAATTGTAACTAAAATCATACTGTACACATCGTTTGGTGTAATTGCAGCTGCAATCACTAATACAACAATAAATGCGTGTTTACGGTATTCTTTCAAAAATTTTGGTGTTAAGATTCCAATACTCGTTAAGAAGTAAACGAAAACAGGCATCAAAAACATAACTCCCATCGATAATAATAATTGAACAAATAAATCGATATAACTTGGCAACGTCCATGTATTTCCTACACCAAAAGGATCGTAAGTGAATAAAAATTGTGTACACAATGGTAGCAACATATAGTAACTAAATAAGACTCCTGTTACAAAGAAAAACGAAACAGCGAAAATGGTAAATCCTGCATATTTTCGTTCAGCTTCTTTTAATGCTGGTTTTACAAATCGCCAAATTTCAAAAATAATATAAGGAATTGCGATAATTACACCACACACAATTACTGCAAAAAATTGTGAAGTGATCTGTCCTGATGGATTAAGATTGGTCAATTCTTTCGAAATATCAAATGATTCGGTATAAATTTTTCCGAAACCTGTTAATTCACCAAATTGATTAAAAATATCAAACGTTGGAAAAGTTGATTTTAATGGAGCCATAATCACATGTTCCACCAATTCGTCCCAATAAATAGCGACTGCAATAGATGTAATCACAATTGATAAAATAGAACGAACCAAATGTCCTCTCAACTCACCAATATGAGCCAAAAATGACATACTCGATTTTGTATTATCTGCCATACGCTTATTCGATTCCTTCGTTTAAAATTGAGTGAATATCCAAAATTCCATAATAATGATTTTCTTCATCAACCACCACCAATTGTCCAATACTGTTGTGACGAAGAATCGCTAAAGCTTCTCTTGCTTTTTCAGCTTTTTTGATTGTTTTCGGATTCATTGAAGCAATATCTTTCGCAGTTAAATGTGCAAAAGTTTCATTATTTAATAACATTCGGCGCAAATCTCCATCTGTTATCACACCAACAATTTTATCATTATCAATCACAACTGTAATTCCATGACGACCTGATGTTAATGAATTAATGACTTCTGTAATCGAAGAATCTGGATGCACAGAAGGTTTTCTTTCTGGATCAACAATATTTTCTACTGTCCACAATAATCGTTTTCCTAAAGCTCCACCTGGATGATATTTTGCAAAATCGTTTTGTGTAAACGCTCTCAATTTCATCAAAGCTACCGCCAATGCATCACCCATTACCAATTGAGCCGTTGTAGAAGTTGTTGGTGCCAAATTTACGGGACAAGCTTCTTTATCAATATTAACATCCAAAACAATGTCTGAATTTTTTGCTAATTCTGATTTCAAATTTGATGTTAAACCAATCAAAACTGATGCATATTGTTTAAGAATCGGAGCCAAATATGTAATCTCTGGCGTATTTCCACTTTTCGAAATACAAATCACCACATCTTCTGGTCGTACAAGACCCAAATCGCCATGAATAGCTTCCGTCGCATGTAAAAATTGACTTGGAGTTCCGGTAGAATTTAAGGTTGCTACAATTTTATTTGCAATGTGTGCACTCTTTCCTACTCCAACAACTACCAACTTTCCTTTCGTGTTATATATCGCATTTACCGCATCAACAAAAGACTCGCTAATACGAGAAGCTATTGCTTCCAGCGCTTGAATTTCTTCTCGAAATACCCCTTGCGCTATTTGTATTAATTCTGAATTTTCCACAATAAAATTTCTATTGTCTATTTTTAAAATTTTTCGTACTTTTACTCTCCTTTTTTATTTACACTCAATTATATATAAATCATATAAAATTTATGTGTATATTTAAGAGTTATCAAATATAGGAACTATTTAATTTATAATATTAATTTTAGTCTTTTGTGTAGATGGAAGCCACTTCGAAAAACTTAACATCTTACCTAAAAAAATATTTTGGTTTCGACCAATTTAAAGGACAGCAGCACGAAATCATTACAAGCTTACTAAATAAAGAAGATGTATTTGTTTTGATGCCAACTGGAGGAGGTAAGTCTTTATGTTATCAATTACCGGCATTAATGTCAGATGGAGTCGCGATTATTGTGTCCCCTTTAATCGCGCTGATGAAGAATCAAGTAGACGCTATACGTGGAATTTCTGAAAATGATGGAATTGCCCACGTATTAAACTCATCTTTAAACAAGTCAGAAACGAAAACAGTTATGACAGATATTAAAGATGGAGTAACTAAAATGTTGTACGTTGCACCCGAATCTTTGACAAAAGAAGAATACATCGATTTCTTTAAATCGGTAAAAATTTCTTTTTTTGCTATTGATGAAGCGCACTGTATTTCTGAATGGGGACACGATTTTCGACCAGAATATCGTAATCTAAAAGCGATTATCAACAAAATTGGTGATGCGCCAATTATTGCTTTAACTGCAACAGCAACACCAAAAGTACAAGAAGATATTCAGAAAACTTTGGGAATGCAAAGCGCTAAAGTTTTTAAAGATTCTTTTAATCGTACGAATTTATTTTACGAAATCCGCCCAAAGGTTGATCAAGACAAACAAATCATCAAATTTATCAAACAAAACGATGGTAAATCTGGTGTCATTTATTGCTTGAGTCGTAAAAAAGTTGAAGAAATTACGCAACTTTTACAAGTAAACGGAATCAATGCCATTCCTTACCATGCAGGTTTAGACGCCAAAACACGTAGCAAACATCAAGATATGTTTTTGATGGAAGATGCAAGTGTCGTTGTCGCTACAATTGCTTTCGGAATGGGAATTGACAAGCCAGATGTACGTTTTGTGATGCATTACGATATGCCAAAATCGTTAGAAAGTTATTACCAAGAAACTGGTCGTGCAGGTCGCGATGGTGGTGAAGGTGTTTGTATTGCTTTCTATGATTATAAAGATATCGAAAAGTTAGAAAAATTCTTAGCAAGTAAACCTGTTGCAGAACGCGAAGTTGGAATGCAATTACTTTCTGAGGTTGTAGCATATGCCGAAACTTCGATGTCGCGTCGTAAATTTTTGTTACATTATTTTGGAGAAGAATTCGACGACAAAAACGGCGAAGGGGCAAATATGGACGACAATATGCGCAATCCTAAAAAAATGATTGAAGCAAAAGATGATGCAGTAATTGCATTAGATGTTGTTCAGAAAACAAATCAAAAATTAAAATTAAATGATGTTGTAAATGTTATAGTTGGTAAAGAAACTTCTATTACAAAATCATATAATTTGAGCTCTGAAGATTTCTTCGGAATTGGAAAAGCAAAAGAAGATTATTATTGGAAATCTATTTTACGCCAATTAATTGTACGTAATTTATTAGAGAAAGAAATCGAATCATATGGTATTTTAAAAATTACCAAATCTGGAAAAGATTTCATTAGTAAGCCAACTTCTTTTGAAATTGCCGAAGATATTGATTTCAAAAAATTATTATCAGAAGGTAGCTTTGAAAAAGAAGAAACATCTTCTGCACCTATTGCTTTTGATGATGTTTTATTGAAACAATTGAAAGATTTACGTAAAAAAATCTCTAAAAAACATCAAATTCCACCTTTTGCAGTTTTCCAAGATTCGAGTTTAGATGATATGACAATGCAATATCCAACAACAGTTAAGGAGTTAACAAATGTGTTTGGTGTTGGAGAAGGGAAAGCTCAGAAATTCGGAAAAGAATTTGTAGATTTTATTGCGCAATATGTTAAAGACAACGACGTTATTCGACCTGAAGATATGGTGATTAAACAAGTTGCTGACAAATCGAGTCACAAAGTTTATATCATTCAATCGACAGACAGAAAGTTAAATCTTGAAGATGTTGCGGAAGCAAAAAATATGACGATGAGCGATTTACTTTCAGAAATGGAAAGTATCGTTTATCAAGGAACAAAATTAAATATCAATTATTATATTGACGAAGTTTTGGACGAAGATCAACAAGAGGAAATTTATGAATTCTTGATGGACGCAGATTCTGACTCAATGTCATCATTATTAGATGAATTTGGTGACGATTATGATGAAGAAGAATTACGTTTAATGCGTATCAAATTCATCAGTGAAGTCGCAAATTAAACCATACAAAAAATAAACTTTCAGCCCAAGGAATGCTTATCTTTGGGCTTAATTATTACAAGAAAAATGAACAATAAAGCAATATTAATGATTTTGGACGGATGGGGAATTGGACCAAACCCTGCTGTTTCTGCAATCGCGCAAGCAAATACACCTTTTGTAGATAGCTGTTTCGAGAAATTTCCACATTCTACGTTGGATACGTTTGGTTTAGCCGTTGGTTTACCAGAAGGACAAATGGGGAATTCGGAAGTTGGACATATGAATTTGGGTGCTGGACGCGTAGTTTTCCAAAACTTAGTTCGAATCAATATGGCGGTTGAAAACGGAACGTTACAAAACGAACCTATCTTAAAAGATGCTTTTCAATATGCTTTAGAGTATAACAAAAAAGTACATTTCATTGGTTTAGTTTCTGATGGTGGTGTACACTCACATATCAATCATTTGAAAGGTTTGTTAGATGCAGCAAATCAATCAGGTTTACAACAAAATGTTTTTGTACATGCTTTCACAGATGGTCGTGACACCGATCCAAAATCTGGCGAAGGATTTATCACAGAATTGATGAATCACATGACAAAATCAACAGGAGAAATCGCTTCGATTACTGGTCGTTATTATGCAATGGATCGTGATAAACGTTGGGAACGTGTGAAATTAGCATTCGATGCAATGGTAAATACAGTTGGTAAAACAACAACAAATCCATTAGAAGCAATTCGTGCATCTTATAATGAAGGCGTAACAGATGAATTCATCAAACCGATTATTGTAACGGATGGAAATGGTCAACCAAAAGCTAAAATCGAGAATGATGATGTAGTGATTTGTTTCAATTTTAGAACTGATCGTGGACGTGAAATCACAGAAGTTTTAACGCAACATGATTTTCCAGAATTTGGAATGCATAAATTAAATCTAAAATATATCACTCTTACAGAATATGATGCTACATATACTGGAGTTGCGGTAATTTTTGATGAGAAAAATATTGTAAATACGTTAGGAGAAGTTATTTCTAATGCTGGTCGTAAGCAAATTCGTATTGCTGAAACTGAAAAATATCCACACGTAACATTTTTCTTCAATGGTGGTCGCGAAGAACCTTTCGTTGGTGAATCTCGTGTTTTATGTGCTTCGCCAAGAGATGTTGCTACTTACGATTTGAAACCAGAAATGGCTGCATATGATATTACAAATGCAATTGTACCAGAAATCGAAAAAGAATCAGCGGATTTCATTTGTCTTAACTTCGCTAATACAGATATGGTTGGACATACAGGTGTTATGTCTGCGGCAATAAAAGCTGCTGAAGTAGTAGATTCTTGTGCGGAGAAAATTGTAAATGCAGCTTTAGAACATGGTTACAATGTGGTGATTTTGGCTGATCACGGAAATTCAGATTTTATGATGAACGAAGATGGATCACCGAATACGCAACATACAACGAATCCTGTTCCATTTATTTTGGCTCAGAAAAATATCGAATGGAATGTTGAGCATGGTAAACTTGGAGATATTGCACCAACTATCTTAACTTTGATGGGAATTGAAATTCCAACTGAAATGACTGGAAACATTATTGTTCAAAAAAAATAACCTAAATAACTTTAAATACTTACAAACATGATTAATAAAATTATTGCTGTTGACTTTGATGGAACTGTGGTAGATGATAAATATCCAGAAATTGGAAAAGCTAAAATCTTCGCTTTCGAAACATTGAAACAATTACAAAACGACGGATATCGCCTTACTTTATGGACTTATCGTAGTGGTAAATATTTAGACGAAGCTGTTGAGTTTTGCAAACAAAATGGTATAGAGTTTTATGCCATCAACAATAGTTTTGACGGAGAGGATTTTGATAAAAATACGCAAAGTCGAAAAATAAATGCCGATATCTTTATCGACGATAGAAATTTAGGAGGTTTCCCAGGTTGGAGTGACGTTTATCAAATCATTACAAAAAAGATTGAATTAAGTGTTCACGCAAACGGGCAAAAAGCTCCTGAGAAGAAAAAGAAAAGAGGATTTTTCGGATTATGATACATTTAAAAAGTAAAGAAGAATTAGAACTAATGTACCTAAGCGCTCAATTGGTTTCAAAAACCTTGGGTATGTTAGCCAAAGAAGTAGTGCCTGGTGTTACAACCAATCATTTAGATAAATTAGGAGGCGAATTTATTCGCGACAATGGTGGATATCCTGCATTTTTAGGAATGTACGATTTCCCTAAAAACCTTTGTATTTCTCCAAATCAACAAGTTGTTCATGGAATTCCAAACGATGAACCACTTAACGAAGGAGATATTGTTTCGGTAGATTGTGGTGTTTATATGAATGATTTTTACGGAGATCACGCTTATACATTTGCAGTTGGTGAAGTAGATGCTGAAACTGAAAAATTATTACGCATTACAAAAGAATCTATGTTCAAAGGAATAGAACAAATGAAAAAAGGTAATCGCGTAGGTGATATCGGTTTTGCAATTCAACAATATTGTGAAAAAGAAGGTTACGGAATCGTTCGTGAATTAGTTGGACACGGATTAGGTCGTAAAATGCACGAAGAACCACAAGTTCCGAATTATGGACGTCGTGGATCTGGTAAAAAAATTGAAGAAGGAATGGTGTTAGCCATCGAACCAATGGTAAATATGGGAACTGAAAAAGTCTTCTTTCATCCAGATGGTTGGACGGTTACAACGCGCGATGATAAATATTCGGCTCACTTCGAACACGATGTTTGTGTAGTGGATGGCGAACCAAAATTATTGTCAACTTATCAGTTTATTTACGATGCTTTAGGAATCGTATCTGACGAAGAAAAACCATTTTTATTCAAACCTTAAGAAAACTTTTGTGAAAAAGCTTTTAAAAAAAATCATGAATATTCTACCTCGTCCTTTATTAATACAAGGTAGTTATATTATTCGTCCTGTTTTAGTTTGGTTTATGAAAGGAAATCGCTTCGTAGACCCAATTGATGGACAAGGTTATTATAGTTTGTTGCCTTATGGTTACGAAAAACAGCGTGATAATGTACTTTCACCCGGAACTTTTTCATTAGAA
Organism: Empedobacter sp. UBA7252; assembly: GCF_002472765.1. Taxonomy (NCBI): domain Bacteria; kingdom Pseudomonadati; phylum Bacteroidota; class Flavobacteriia; order Flavobacteriales; family Weeksellaceae; genus Empedobacter; species Empedobacter sp. UBA7252. Next base: position 625 of record NZ_DKSQ01000092.1, on the reverse strand, counting down.
AGACATCGCTTGATGTGGTTGTACCTAAAAAATGAAACGTCTTTCTTTACTGAAAAAGCTAAAGTTTTGCACATTGCTCCAGAGCAATCTTTTATCAAGCGTTTTCGTGCGATGAAGAATTTAGAATACATCACAAGTGATATAGAATCGCCTTTGGCAGATGTAAAAGCAGATATCTGCGATTTACCTTTTGGTGATGATACATTTGATATCATTTTTTGTAATCACGTTTTGGAACATATTCCTGACGATCACAAAGCGATGAGCGAATTATTTCGTGTCATGAAACCAGGAGGTTGGGGAATTCTGCAAGTTCCAATTTCGTATCAACGTGATGTAACGTACGAAGATCCAACGGTTACAACAAAAGAAGAACGTAAAGAAAAATTTGGACAATATGATCACGTTCGTGTTTATGGTTTAGATTATTACAAACGTTTGGAAGATGTAGGATTTATTGTAGAAAAAGCAGATTACACCAAACAAATTCCTTCGGAAGATGTACTAAAATATTGTTTAGAAAAAGGTGAAATTTTACCAGTTGTTCGCAAACCAGCGGTATAATTCATTTAAAAATAGTCAAAATAAAAGCGTTACTTTTTTGAGTAACGCTTTTATTTTGACT
>NZ_DKSQ01000093.1:0-23493 GCF_002472765.1 Empedobacter sp. UBA7252 | reverse complement strand
TCTTCCGATCTAGAAATTAATACTTATTACAAAGAATCTGAAAATCAACGCTGGCAATCTATGGACTTTGTTGTTGGTTTTGAAATAAAACGATCTAATAATAAATTTGATTGTAGTGTTTGTGGTCCGTTAGCTGGTCATTACCCAAAGACGTTTAAATTCATTGGATTTCATGTTAATTGTCGCTGTTACCAAATTCCAATCCTTAAACCTATCGAAATGTTTACAGATGAATTAAAAGGAGCTGTTAAAGAAGATTATTCACATCTAGGTAATTTTCAAAAAACTGAGATAAAAGAAATGCCTGCTAATTTTGAAAATCATATTAAAGAAAAAGGTGATGTATATAGAGGCTATAAAGTTGCACCTTATTGGTTGCCGAAATAAACAAACCCACTTCTTACGAGGAGGGTTTTTATGTTTTATAGAGTAATCTTTAATTCTTCATTAGTTAATGCAAAATAAAGGTTTTGGAGTTGATGAAGGTATTCAATATAAGCATCATCATGACCACTTGACACATGATCATTACCTATATAAAATCTCTTTGTCAGACTATTATAATGAAGATTTGTTAATGAATACCATTCATTATCCTTTTCAATACCTTCAATTTTCAAAAGAATTTCTTCTGTTAAGGGAATAGGGTAAAAATCATTACCAGAGTTCAATGATTTGAAACCTGAAATTTGAGAAATCCATATAGGTTTATCGTTTTCAAACACCCAGTTTCCAAGCCTTAATTCAAACATTGAAATAGTATTTTCTTTAGTTGTCATATCAATAATATTAATCGTTAGTCATTTCAAAATAATCTTCTAATCCTTGATGAATATCAAAAATCATAAAATAGTAAAAGAATAAAGCTTTAACCGATTTATTCATTTTACGCTCTCCATTCAAAATTAAACTAATAGTCGAAATATCCAAAGTAGTTTGTCTACTTAAATCTTTCGGTTTAATTTCAAATTCATTCATTTTATCTTTTACCCATTGAGGAGTAATATGATCCAACTCAATTTTGTAAACTACAGGTCTAATTTTGTGATCAGGAAACACTTTTTTAGCTCTATCATACAACTCTTTATTTGATAGTATTTTCCCGTTGATCATTCTTTTTTGAGTGATTACTACAACTTCATCTTTAAGCTCAATTTCAATTCCGTGCATCTTATAATTTTTGATGCTGGTCTTTTGTAATTCTGTTAATTCCATAAATTTTATAGTATTAAATAGAGAGGGCGAGGGTTATTTCTAACCCTCTATTCTAATTTCTGTTAGCGTTCTAATGTTAAAGATTGCAATCTGTTTGTTTTCTTTTGCGAATTCGATTGCTTTATCTAAATCTGATTCTTTAAAGAGTTTTACACTATCGAAGTAAAAAAGGTTTGTTTCTTCATCTAACCAACCTCCGATAATCGAGTTATTGTTTAAGGCGTGAATTATTACATTTTCAAGGCTTTCATTTCCAAAGCTGTTTTGAGTTTCTAAGTAAGCAACTGGGATTCCAAATCTTACTAATCTCATTGTTTTAAGGTTTAAGGTAAAACCATTTGGATTTTTTTTGGCGATATCCATAACGCGAATAATTAAATCTTTCATTTTTTGAACTTTTAATGTTGTTAATACTATTTCAATGAACGCCCTCTCATTTTGTTATACAAATATAGTTTATATTTTGCGAATCGCAAAATTAAATAAGAAATAATTTAATGTTTTTTACAAAATTTCTTTCCCGTAACTCGCTCTTATCTCGTTAAAAAATACACTACTTAAGCGAAAATCGTTCAATATTTTTGTTTTAATCGATTTGAAATTAAAATCTCATTATAATGAAACAAAAATTACTTGAATTACTTAATACTAGATTTCTAGCTAAAGGCGTTCGAAAAGATGTTTTGGCGCGATTAGCAACTGCTTATTCGTTACAAATCACAACAGAAGAAGAAGCGCAGGCACTTGTCGAAAAGTTAACAGACGAACAGGTTACTGAATTTCAAAAAGAATTACGTTCGGAAGTAGATTCTGAAATTGCTAAAGCGACAAAAACAGCTTTAGAAAATGCTGGCAAAAGTAAAGGTGGTGAAGGAGCAGGAGAGGGAAGTCCAGAACCTGGAAAAGGTGAAGGAGTAAACGGAGGAGAAGAATCTGATATTGCAAAAGCTTTAAAACAGATTGCTGAAACTCAGAAAACACTTGCTGACGAAATCAACTCTATTAAAGCTGGCAAAACTACAGAAACAAGGCTTTCACAAATCAATGACATTTTAAAAGATGTAAAAGACGAAGCTTTGAAAAATACAATTTCAAAGAATTTCCCTCGTATGTCTTTTGAAAATGACGAAGAATTTGCGGAATACTTGGCGGAAATTCAAACAGATGTAACAACATCAAATCAATCATTTATTAATCAAGGCTTAACTAATCATCAACCATCATTCGGAGAAAAAGCTCCAGATGGCGTTTCGAGTTCTGTAAAAGATTTTATTACAAAATCTACAGCTTCAACTGATGATGGATTAGGCGGTAAAGAAATTTAATTATGTCAGAATTACAAATTTCAAGATCTAAAGGGCGTAAGCCGACAAGATGTATTTTACATAAAGTAGCTGATATTCCTGGAGGAGTTGCAATTGATCCTACGACATTAGAAGATGAACGTCTTTTAGAAGGTGCACCACTTGCAAAAGGAAAAGGTGGGCTTTATGAAGTAGTAGGAAATGCAGTTATTTCTAAAGCAGCAGATACCTCTGCGACATCAATTGATGTTTTAAAAGGTTCTCATTTAAAAGTCGGAATGACAATTTTGGGTGCTAAAATCACTGCAATTGATAAATCAAAAACAGACTTTGATACTTTGACTTTAGATAAAGGTTTTTCTAAAGCTGTAGTAAAAGGAGATGTTATTGGAGAGTCAAAAGTTGTAATTGCAGTTTGCGGTGAAGAGAAAAACGTTTCTGATAAAGGAAATGTTTTTGTAAGTGCGTGGGTTATTGCGGTTATCCAAGAATCAAATTGCCCTGGATTAACAACTGAGCAAAAAGCAACTGCTCCAACATTAGTTTATGTTTAATATTTAAAACAAGAAAATGAACGAATCATTAATGATTGGCTTAGTAGAAAGTGATGTACAAGCCGTAGTAAATACATACGATTTAAAGCCTTTTTACTATCCAACTTTGTTTCCTGTAAAAGAAACTTATAAGTTAACGTTTACAACGTTAGAATCACAAGTTGGATTGAAAATCGCAGCAGATTTAGTTGCTAGAGGTTCAACTATTCCAAAGAAAGTTCGTGATGCTATCGAAAAAATAGCAGGATCAATTCCAAAAATTGCTATTTCTCGCGAGTTAGAAGAAAACGAATTAACTGAATATGATATTGCTGTTGCAATGTTCTCTCAAAATAGAGATATGACTGCTTTAATTGAGTTTTGGGCAGAAGATACTGAGTTTTGTTGGACGGGTATTGCTTCAAAAATTGAATGGATGGCATTGCGTCAAATCTCGCTAGGTGGTTTAGTAATGAATCAAGAAACGTCACAAGGCGTTAAACAAGCTATGCCATTGGATTATGAAATTCCAACAACACAAAAAGTAGGTGTTTCAAAATCTTGGGATGGAACAGATGCTGATATCGTTTCAGATTTTAAGAAAGCAATTAAAGTAGGAAAATCTTTCGGAGCTTCTTATAAATATGCTTTTATGAATCCTACAACGTTGTCAAAAATTGTGCGTCAAGAGCAAATTATCAAAAATTCTGCTTCTTATGTTACTAATTTGATTGGTGCAGCTCAAGAGCCTGATTTAGCTGGAGTAAACTCTTATTTTGCAAAAGCGGTAGGATTAAACGGGGTGCAGATTGTAATTATCGACCAAGATATTACTCTTGAAGATAAAAACGGAGATCGTGTAACAGGTAATCCATTCGAGGATGATGTTGTAATGTTCTCAGAAGCTAAAGTTTTAGGAAGAACTCTTTACAAAAAACCAATTGATATGAACTTGAAGAACTCTAAAGCTTTAAAAGTTTTACGTTCTCATACTTTAATCAAAAAATGGTCGGAAGAGAATCCTGTTAAAGAGGTTACTCAAGGTATTGCAAATGCATTTCCTGTTTGGGATTTAGCAGGTAGATCAACTCTTATGCAAGTAAATAACACTACTTGGAATAAAGATATTGTAGATAAAGTTTTACCAATTGGATAGTTATGGCTAAAGTAACATTAACTAAAACATTAGTAGAAAAAAACTCTCAGTTAGCGGTATTGCTAACTGAGAGAAATATCGAAGTAGGTTCTAAAATTGAACAATCGGAATTAGATGAATTGTACAAAGTTTTGGAAACAACTGAATTAATTGAATTAACTCAGGAAGATTTGGACAAAGAACCAGGATTAATTTCTAAAGGTTTTGAAGTTGGTCAAGTTATTCGAGTTAAAAAGAAAGTTGAGGTTCAAGATTTAGACGAAACAGCTAAATCTTACAAAGTTATTTCTCGTTTCCGTGATAAAGAGAACGAATCAAAGATTTACGAAGTGAACGAAGTTATTCCTGTTGATTTTGAAGAATCTCGAATTGCTTCATTGTTAGAACGTAAACTAATCTCAGAAGCGTAATCATGACAAATAAAGAATACATACAAAGCGTAATGTTAAGAGTAGGAGCTAATGCAAATGATACTACAATTTTATTTGCTGAAAATCCTACTTTAAACCCAGACGGACAATTGATTTTAGAAGATTGCGAGAAGGCTTTGTATGATTCTTTTTGTTCTTGGATTCCGATGTACGAAAGTGTATCCGAAGGAGATATGACGGTTAAATGGAATTGGAATGCAATTCGAATGATGTTAGGTCGTTTGGCTTCAAAGCTAGAATTACCTAATCCATTAGATGAAAACGAACCAATTGTAACAGCGATTGATCCATGGGGACAATAGGACACAATCATTATCTATTCATTGAAGATAATTCTTTGATATACGATGAAGAAACAGGCGAAATGATTCCGAATCCAAACGGAATAAAATTCATTTCAATGTGTCGTGAACAAGTTAATTCAAGTGGAAAAATGATAGCTGGAACTGATGGAATTACAATCGCGTTTAATTCTCTTATTCATTTGGATAAATCTGTTTTGCCAATTGAAATAGGAAAAACTATCATCGTTTCAAATGATTCAGAAGGTAAGGATATAAGGATTAAAGGAAGTGTTCTAAGATTTACAGAAGGATTATTACACAATCGATTATGGGTATAAGACCGAATTTTTCGAGTAAAGATTTAGATAAGCTAAATCAAAAAATAATTGATGATACTTTAAAAAAGTGCATTCAAGCTTATTTATACTTAGGTGAAAATGTTGTTTCTCATGCAAAACAAAGTGTTGGCTTTATGGATCAAACTGGAAACTTAAGATCTTCAATTGGGTATGTACTTTTCGTGAATGGACAAGTTTACAGGGAGTTTTACGAAGGTAAAGCATTAGGAACATCTGAAGGAAAACTATTTGCAAAAGAATTAGTTTCTAATGCTCGAAAAGCTCCAATAGTTTTAGTTTTTACAGCAGGAATGAATTACGCTTATTCGGTTGAATCTCGTGGTTACAATGTTTTAGCAGCTTCTGAGAATTACGCAAAACAAGTAGCTGATTTAATAATCAAACAAATAATGATGAAATGATGTACGATATTTTTGATGCAAATGAATTGCTTTTTAAAGCTTTAAATATCGATGAAGTTAAATCTGCTATCAAAGGTAAGTTGTATAATGATAGTCGTCCAATAAATTCACTGAACGAAGACATTGTCGTGAATACTATCACTATAACAACCGTTTTTAAACCTCAATTAGCAACTTCTAATATCAACATTTATGTTCCTGATTTAGAATTAGGAATCAAAAATTCAAGGCGATTAAAAGAGATTTCGAGAGTTGTTCGCAAAGTATTTGAAGATCATCAATTCATAGGGAAGTCAGTTTATATTTCAGACTTAGGAATAATCCAAGATCAAAACGGAAAAGAACATTATGTAAATCTTCGCATTCAATGGAGGATTTATGATCAAAAAACAAACTAATTATTAATTTATAAAAAACGATACTATGGCAACATACACATTTGGTTTAGCACAAATATTAGTAGCAGCATCATTAGCAACAGGTTTAATGCCTGAAGAATCAGCAATGACTAAAATTGGAGAAGTTTTAGAAGGGACTGCAAATATGGCTCAAGAAGAAGGCGATAAAACAGAATTCAAAGAAGAAGGAAATCCAATTCCAAAAGTAATCATTACTAAAGCTGGATCGTGGACTTGGAACTTCAATATTATGAATGCAGATCCTGAAATGCTAAGCGAATATATTGGAGGTACTTATAATTCTTCATCAAAAGAATGGGAATTTGACGGAAAATCTAAAACTATTGAAAAAGCATTATTTATCAAACCTAAACAAGGTTTATATTGGAAATTACCAAAAGCTTCTATATCTGCGGTTGTTGCAGGTGACTTAAATGAAGACGGTTTGTTAACTTTAAACTTTACAGTTATACCTTTATCTCCAGCAGAGGGGAAGCCTTCAATTTTATCAGGTAAGGTAACAGATTTACCAACGGGATAAATAAAGTAGGGCCTAATATTACGCCCTACTACCAATGATTCACATCAATGGTTAACACAGAGTTAAACACCCCGTTGATGTAAATATACAAAAAAACCACTCTTATTAAGAGTGGTTTTTTTAATTCTCCCCTTAACTCGCTCTTAACTCAACACTTTTTACAATACTAAATCCTTGTTCATTCGCCATTTTTGTATAAATCGAAATCCATGGATCAAAAAGAGATACAAAGAGAAGAAATCAAAACTTTAATTGAAGCTCCTTACGAGTTTGAAGTTGAGTATAACAAGGAAGTAATTATTCAAAAAAAGTTCTTTTGTGGATTAATTCCATATGAGAAAACTGAGGTTCAAAAAGTAAAAGAAAAGTTCGAAATCAAACCTTGTACATTATCGACTTTGGACCGACTTTGCCAATATCAAATTGAATTGTTTATTGATGAAGCTAAGTTGAGTGATAATAATGAAATCTTCAATCAAACAAAACTTATTGCTTACAAAAACGCAAAACTAATGTCAAACATAGTTACGGTTGCAGTTCTTGGGGTTGATTATTCAAAAGTTGAATTTAAACGAGTTCAAGCGATTATTTATAATTCACTTACACCAGCGAAACTATTCGAGATCATTAACGAAATTTTAAAGTTTCAAGATTTAACAAATTTTACCAACTCTACTCGATTAGCATCGATAAAGATGACGATAAGTCCGAACGAAGTAGAGTAAAAGGAATGAAAAGTACTTACGGAACAAGGGCTTCTATTTGTGCGCATTTCAGTTGGACACTTGATTATTTAGAAAACCAAATCCCCTGGTCAAAAGTAATTCGTTTGATGGCAGATTTACCTTCTTACGATTATGATGACGACGAAAATACAAATACCCAAACAAAAAAAGCAGTAAAAATAACAGAACAGAATGCAGACGACATTCTTAAAATGTTTCAAAGCTAATGGATATAAATAACGGAAGATTAGGATTTACCCAAGATTTAGATAATCAAAAATTTTTAAATGCACTTCGACAATCAAATAAAGGTGTAGAAGATTTTAATATTCATTTACAGAATCATTTTAATCAGTCGACAGGAGCTGTTAATACACTTACAAAAGGAGTAGCGGCTTTTTTAACAGTTGATTATGCAACTCAATTTGTTTCTCAACTTGTAAAAGTTAGAGGGGAATTTGAGCAATTAGAAATTGCCTTCACAACTATGTTAGGTAGTAAGGAGAAAGCAGATTCTTTAATGCAAGAAATTGTAACATTTGCAGCAACAACTCCTTTCGGTTTACAATCTACTTCGGAAGCTACTAAAATGTTATTAGCTTATGGAGAAAGTGCTGAAACCGCTTTGGATACAATGCGAAAACTTGGAGATATAGCTTCAGGGGTTGGTATTCCTTTGAAAGATATTGCTTATTTGTACGGAACAACAATGACGCAAGGTCGATTATATACTCAAGATTTAAACCAATTCTTAGGACGTGGTATTCCAATGATGGACGAACTTGCTAAAGTTTTCGGGGTTTCTAAGAATGAAGTAAGAGGATTGGTTGAAGCTGGTAAAGTTGGATTTCCAGAAGTTCAAAAAGTTATTGATAATCTTACTGCAAGCGGTTCGATGTTCGGTGGGTTAATGGAAGCTCAATCAAAATCTGTTGCAGGACAAATCGAACAGTTAAAAGATGCTGTTGATGTAATGTTTAACGAAATCGGTAAAGATTCTCAAAGTTTTGTAACATCTATTATTAGTGGCGCTTCGAGTGTCGTTGAGAATTATGAATCTATAGGGAAAACAATAGCTGTGTTAGTAGCTACTTACGGAACTTATAAAGCGGCTTTAATTGTTTTAAATGTCATTGAAAAAGCAAGATTAACTACAACTTTAGCAATTGGAGCTGCAGAAGGTAGAGTAACAGCTATGCAAGCGTTAAGATATGTTTCAACTCTTAAACTTACCGCAGCTCAAACAGCATTAAATGCTGCTATGATGGCAAATCCGTATGCAATTGTTATTACAGCTGTTGTAGCATTAGGATCAGCTTATTATTTTTTAGCAGATCATACATCTGCTGCTGAAAAAGCGCAAGAATCGTATAATAAAACACAGGAAGAAGTTAAATCTAAACTTGACGAAACTAAACAAAAAGCTGAGGAATATATTAGTATTTTAAAAGACGAAACAGCAACTGTTTATCAGCAGATTGAAGCATATAAAGCGTTGCAATTACTTAAGCTGAAAGGATTTGAAAATCTTAGTCAAGAGCAAGTTCAAGCAATGGATGTTAATGAGTTAAAAAAACTTATTAATGAAGCTAATGATGTAAAAGGGCTTGATTTACAAAAACAAAAGTTAGTTGAAATTGAAAATCAGATTGATTCTGTAAAAAATCAGATTCAACAAATGAACAAAGCACAAGGACATACGGGGCTTGCTCTTTCTGATGCTTATAATAAATTAGAGGTACTTAATAAACAGTACGATATACAATTAAGTAAAGTAAATCAAATCGATCGAGATATGAAATTTGCTAATATGACTTTGGAACAAAAAAAGGCATATTGGGAAAGTATTATTTCAACAACTGAAAAACAGATATTTACTTTATCGAATGTTAATACCAATCAAGAACAAGGATTAAATCTTGCGCAGCAGGTTTCGAATGCATTCCAGTCTTGGGATGTTTCTCGTTTAAATTATCAATTAAATGAAGCGCAGAATCAATTGATTGCTATTAATGGACAGATTAATTCTGCTATTCCTGAAATAAAAAATAAATCATATTGGGATACTAAAAAATCCGATGCAACAAGCAAAAGAGATAAACTCGATCCAAAAGATCCAAGAAATAAAGAAGAATGGAATAAGCTAACAAATGAAATTAACGAAGCTGATAATGCTTTAAAAGCATGGAGCGTTACATCTACAAAGGTTGCTAAGCCAAAATCCATTAAGCCATCAAAAAAATCCGATGATCCATTTGAGATATACAAGAAGCAAATCCAATCTGTAAAAGAAGATTACGAGCGTTTTGTTAACTACATGAATTCAGATGATTTGGTTTTAAAAAATTCTGGTAAAATTCAATATGAAACACTTTCTAGAAGTGGAGCTACTTACGAGGAGTTTTTAAGAAGATTACAAAAACAACTTGTAGAGACTTCAAACAAATCAGCTTTACAAGTAAGACAACTCCGATTTATCAATGATGAATTAGTTAAAGTTATCGATTATAACGCATTTGATAAATTCAAAGAAGGGATTGAAAACTCTATTTCTGAATCTGAAAATCTTTTAGAGGTTCTTGGTAAAATTCAAGAAGAAAAATTAAAACTTCAAGGAAATACTGATCAGATAAGTGTAGATAAATTAAAGTTTCTTGATGAAAAGGAGATTGAGAATATCAAAAAGGCAGATGATGCTGTAAAAGATTTAATCAAAACTTTAACAGAAGAGTTTAATCCATTAAATACAATCAATAAAAAGTATGATGAGCAAATCAATCTTTTAAAAGAAAAGCTAAAAACAGCTAAAGATGAAGTTGAAAAAACTAAAATAGAAGTCGCTATTGAACAGGTTGAGTCAAAACGTGATTCAGAAACAAAGAATATTACAAATAACGTTGATTATAATAAACTAATTTCTGAATATCAATCTTATGAAGATAAGATAAAGGCTATTGATGACAAAATGAAAGCTGATTTATTAACGAATCAAACTTATTATGAAGCTCAGAAAAAAGCATTAATCAAACAAGGTAAACTTGATGAAATAAAAGCGTTAGAGGATATTAAAAAAGCCAAGGATGCTCAGATAGAAAAACAGGCTGCCGATGATACTTCAAGTATTGTAAAAGATCAATTAATGGGGTCCGAGGAATGGGCGAATCTCTTCTCAAATATGGATGAAATGACTTTCCAGCAGATTGACAATTTAATAAAACAAATAGAAGGGAAGTTTAATTTATTAAAAGGAAAGTTTAATCCGATTGATTTAAAAGTTATTCTAAAACAATTAAACCAAGCTAAAAATTTAGTGATTGAGAAAAATCCTTTTGGTTCTTTAGCTGTTGGTTTAGCCGATTTATTTAAAGGCGCAGAAGAAGAAACTAATTCAAGTACTGAAGGTATAACTACTAAATGGAATAGAGTAGCTAAATCTTTAACAGGAACTTTTGATTTTATCAATGATGCTATTGATTCAGCAGGAGTTTTAAAAGAATTTCTTGGAGATACTGCTAGTAAAGCAATGGAAACTACTCAAACTGTTTTAGGTATTGGTTCAAGTGTTTTAGCTGTATCTCAAATGACTACAGAAGGTATTAAAGGAGTTGAAAGAGCATCTGTAATCCTTGCAATTATTTCAGCAGTAATTCAAATCGCTACAAAAATCGCTAATTTATTATCTAATATTTTCTCTAAGGACAAGAAAAAACAGAAAGAAATAAATAAGCATAAAGCTGCGGTTGACGACTTAACAAATTCCTATAAAGATTTAGAAGACGCTGCCAAACGCGCACTCGGTTCCGATGTTTATTCAGGTCAAAAACAAATGATTGAAAATCTGAAACAACAACAGATTGAATATCAAAAAATGATTGAACTTGAAAAAACTAAGAAGAAAAAGGACGCTGGAAAAATCAAAGAATGGGAAGATGCTCTACGTGATTCTAAAAATACTATTCAAGATCTTCTTGAAGAAATCGCAGAAGATGTTGTACAGACGAATGCTAAAGATTTAGCCACTGAATTAGGTGATGCTCTTGTCGAAGCATTTGGAAAAGGTGAAGATGCGGCAAAGGCATTCGCTGAGGTTGCAAACAATGTTTTAAAGAATGCTGTTTTAAATCAACTTAAAAAACAATTCCTTGAAAAACAATTACAAGCCGCGCTCGACAAGCTATATGAAGATATGGGAGGTTCTAAAGATGGTACTTTCAATTGGAACGGATTATCTCCAGAAGAACAACAGGCATTCAAGGATAAAATAAAAGAGATTTCTCAAAACTTCACAGGAATGTTAGATCAATATTCAGACTTATTTGGTGATTTAATTGATCCTAATGAAAGTGCAATGGCTGGAGCGATAAAAGGAATGTCAGAGGAAACAGGTAACGCTCTTTTAGGTCAATTTAACGCTATTCGTATTCTTCAAAAGGAACTTGTAACCATTAATATTGATTCGAACAAAATTCTCCTAAATAGCTTAGACAGATTAGCTAACATAGACTACAACACGAGAAGTGTTTTACCACTTTTAGAAAAATTAATTAACAGAATAGATAATGCAGGACGAGCATATGGATTTTAATAATATAAAAATAGAAGCTCTAAAAAGAGCAAAACAAAACGAAATATGCGAAGAATGGGCGGTTAAAATGGAAAACGCCCAAACTTTGGATGAGTTACTTGATATGTACATCAAAGGAATAGATTTTTCATTTTCAACCGAATTTCTATCAAACGATTTTATGCGAAGAAATATAAAAGGAAAAATGGAACATAAAGGAATTTTCCTTGATGATTCAGTTGATTTACATAATAATAGAGATATTGTTTGTCTTGGTGATTCAAGGTTGAATTATTTAGCTGATGAATTTTCAGTTACTCAGATGTATTTACGCGATAACTCGAAAGCTCGATTAGTTGTTAGGGATAGCGCGTTTGTAATGATTGATATTTTCGACAATGTTCAGTTAGAAATCGAAGCGAGCGATAAGGCCAACGTTAGAGTGAATTGCTATAAAGGTGCTAAAGTTACTTATAAAAGTAACGATGATAGTTATGTGAAAATTTCAAACAAAGATTTTAAAACGTATAGATGATTCCTGTAATTTATTTACTTGATCAAATACCCTTTAAAAATTACAATGTTTATGTTTCAGACTCTTCAAACTTATTTGATAAAGCTTCTATAAAAGAAAATCAAAAGAAAGATTGGAGTGATGAACACGGTTATGATATCGATTTGCAATCACGATATCACAATTCTAAATCGATTACAATTGATTGCTTTATTCCTGCTAATTCATTGAAAGAATGTATTGAAAAATACAATGATTTCTATAATGTTTTGGATCAAAAAGGATCTCGCAGATTATCAGTTATTGCTGGTGATTTAAGAATGGAATATCAAGTTTTTCGCCAAGATACAGCGGAAAATAAATTGAATTATGATGATACTAATGCAGTTGGTACATTCAAATTAAAATTGATTGAAAATATGCCTGTTAAGCGTATTTTGAAATCAACTCAAAAAACAACAAGTATTACTTTAAAATCTAAAAAGGTTTTAGTAATTAATTGGGGAGACGGAACCGAACAGTATACCTCTCCAGGTACTGAGATTTATTCTCATACTTATTTAACTACAGGTGTATTTTACCCAATGATTTTAGGTGATTTAGATTCAATCACATTGTTTAACTCAAATGCAGATATTTTATGGAACAGATTTTAGTTAAGCGCTCAGACAATGTTGACTATCTTTTAGAAGATAGAAATAAAGGAGTGTTTGTCTCATCAATCATTCAATCAACTGAATTAAGAAGTAATGATGTTATTAATGTTGAACTTATCAGTCGTGAATTTATCAATTTTACCATTGGAGATTCTTTTCATTATTTAGGTCAAAAATATACTTTAAATCAAATTCCACGATACTTTAAAAATAGTTCAAATGATTTTCAATATTCAATAACATTTGAAGGAGTAATGTTCGATTTGCGTCGTGCTTCTTATGATGTAAATATTGATACAACAGGATCTGCTATTTATGGAGAAACTTTAACTGCTGATTTAGAATTATTCGCTAAAATTCTAATTGAAAATATTAATCGTGTTTTTCCTAGTAAATGGGTTTTAGGTGAAATTCCAACTGAAACAGAAACGAAAACAATAACTTTTTCAGAAGAGGAAAATTGTTTAGCTGCTTTGCAAATGTTATGCGATGAATACGATACTGATTTTATCATTAAAACAAATAACAACGGAGTTAACATTCTAAATTTTAAACAAGTTGGAAATGAAATTCCTTTGGAGTTTAAAGTTGGTTTTCAAAAAGGACTTTACACGTTAACTAGAGAAAAAGTTGATGCAAGCGATATTGTTACTCGTTTAAAAGTTTATGGTTCAGATAAAAACTTAGGAACTGATTACCGTGCTAATCGATTAGTTTTAAAAGATAAAAATAAACCAAATTCTTATATTGAAAATACTCAAGCAGTAGCTAAATATGGGATTTACGAATCTACTAAAATCTTTGATGATATTTATCCAAGACGTAAAGGAAAAGTAACTTCTATAAATTCTGATTCGGTTTATAAATTTTCTGATTCGTCAATGGATTTTGATTTAAAAGAAAAAGATGAAAACGGGACCAAATATCTTTTAAATGGAGTAAATGCAAAAATTCATTTTAATACAGGAGATTTAGCAGGTTATGAATTAGAAATTCACGACTACAATCACGAAACAAAAGAATTTCATATTGTCAAATTTGCAGATGAAAATGGATATGAATTTCCTTCAAAAGATAGTGATGCGTTCAGAATTGGCATTGGCGATGAGTATGTTATTTTGGATATTCAAATGCCACAAACATATATCGATAACGCAGAAGCTGAATTGTTTGATAAAGCTGATGAATATTTATCGGATAAGCTTGAACCGAACATTCAATACTTACTTGATGTTGACACTTTACATCTTCAAAGAATCTTGAATGATACTGTAACGCAATTCTTTTTAATAGGTGATTTTATCAAAGTTATTGATGAAGATTTTGATATTAATCGCTATATCAGAATTAAATCAATTGAAAGAGATTTAAAAAATCCATTTGATTATAAATTAACGCTTTCAGATTCAAAAGTTACAAACTTTTTAAGTGGGACTATTCCAGGAGAAATAAATACGATTAAAAACATTATAAAACTAAATAATCTAAATGATCCTGCGAAAGCTCGCCGTAATTGGAAAGATGCTCAAGAGGTTTTAAATATGGTTTTTGATGTTGAAGGTGATTATTATACGGATAAAATTAAACCAAACTCAATCGAAACAACTCACCTGCAAGTCGGCGCTAAGTCAATGCAATTTAACCTTATCGATTCATTTTTCGAACCTAATTTTGAAGGTAATCCAAATAAAATAAGATGGTCTACTTGCAAACTTGTTCATTTTGCTATTTCTGATAAAATAGTTGATTGGCAAATACAAGGAGGACTAAAGGATTTAGAAGCGAATAAGCCTTATTATTTATACGCAAAATGCAACAAATCAAATAATATAGGTGTAATTGAAATCACGGAAACTCAATATACAGTTGACCAAGGAAATTATTACTATTTCTTAATCGGAATTGTAAACACTTACTCAGAAGATGTAAAGGCGCGTGAAATCTCACTAATGTATGGATTTACAACAGTTTCGGGAAGATTTATAAAAACTGGGCGTATTTCATCAAATGATGGTAGTACTTATTTTGATTTAGATAGTGGAGAGTTTAAAGGAAAATTCACGTTTACTAATGGTGAAAGTGTTGAAGAAGCTATTACTAATCAAGAGATTTATATCGAGTACTCTCAAAACGGAATAGATTGGCATTCAACATTCTTATATGATGATGTTTTTATGCGTCAAAAGAAAGGTGATGGTGCTTGGAGTAATGCTATTAGAATTGTAGGTATTCAAGGTATTAAAGGCGACAAGGGTTCTGATGGTCAAACTCAATATGTTCATATAAGATATTCTGCTAATAGTAATGGTAGTTCTATGACTACTACACCACAAGCAAATACAGCTTACATTGGTATTGTTACTACGACGAGTTCGGTAGCGCCAACTTCAAACACGTCGTACACTTGGGCAAAATTTAAAGGTGAACAGGGTAATCAAGGTGTGCCAGGTATTCCTGGTGCTAATGGTAGTTCTTTATTTACTTGGGTAAAATATGCTGATACCCCTACTTCTGGAATGAGTGATTATCCCGATAATAAATTATACATAGGTTTAGCATACAACAAGGTTACAGCAACTGAAAGTGATAATTATGAAGATTATTCTTGGAGTTTAATGCCACAGAATATTCAAATTGGTGGGAGGAATTTATTTTTAAATTCCAAAAATGAAAGAATATATTCAAATACAACTCCAAGAAGTATAGCAACTTTTGAAATAAACACAGAATACACTATTTCTTTTGATGCAAAAATAGTTAGTGGTAACCCTTTATTTCATGTCGAATTTCATGGAGGAATTAAAGCTAAAAACTTTACATTAACTAATAATTATGTTAGATACTCCCATACACTTAATACTAATAGTGAGTATGGCTATCTATTTTTTTGGCTATTATCTTCAGGAGAAGTTAGTTTGAAAAATATCAAAGTAGAAAAAGGCAACAAAGCGACTGATTGGACACCAGCGCTAGAAGATGTGGAAGCTAACATTTTGCAATCTAAGCAAGATAGTATTAATGCCTCTAAAGCATACTCAGATGCACAAGACGAATTAAAACGTATTCAAGCTGAAGCTTATGCAGACGGAAAAGTTACAGCTGCTGAACAACGAGCAATTGACGATGCTACTGCTAAAGCTGAAGCTGCTAAAATTTATGCTGCGGCTCAAGATAATTTACTTCGTACACAATTAGAAGCGTACGCTGACGGTCAAATAACAGCAGAGGAGCAAGAACGTATACAACAAATGCAAGATAATTTAGCTGCTGCAAAGGCATACGCTGACGCACAAGCTAATTTAGCTAAAATTGCCGCTGCGGCTTATGCTGATGGTATTGTAGACGAGGAAGAAGCACGAGCTATTGCTGATGCAACTGCTAAAATGGAAGCAGCGAAACAACACGCACAATCATTAGTAAATAGCATTCAAATTGGCGGGAGGAATTTATTTTTAAATTCTAAAAGAGAAAGAACCTACTCAAATATAAATCCACTCAGTGTAGCAACTTTTGAAATAAACACAGAATACACTATTTCTTTTGATGCAAAAATAATAAGTGGTAATCCTTTATTTCATGTCGAATTTCATGGAGGAATTAAAGCTAAAAACTTTATATTAACTAATAATTATGTTAGATACTCCCATACACTTAATACTAATAGTGAGTATGGCTATCTATTTTTTTGGTTATTATCTTCAGGAGAAGTTAGCTTAAAAAATATAAAGCTCGAAAAAGGCAACAAAGCAACAGACTGGACTCCAGCGCCTGAAGATGTGGATAACGCTATAAATGATGTAAAAGTAAAAGCAGAACAAGCATTATCACAACTAACATCAATTGCAAATGATAACATTTTATCGCCATCAGAAAAACAACAAGTTTCAAATGAATGGAATCGCATAAAATCCGAATATACAAGTAATTATAGTTTAGGTATTAGTAATGGGGTTGACACAACTAATTTAACTAATGCTTACAATGATTTATTTAATTATATCAATCCTTTATTAGTGAATCTTTCAGTTGAAAGTTCAATCGTAGGTGATGTTTTTAGAGCGAAATTTAAAGCTTATTATGACCAAAATATAGCTTTACTTGTTGCTATTAATGACAAGATTAAACAAGGAATCAATAATAACGCAAATAATATCAATAACTTAAATAGTTCAATTGCACGTATTAATCAAATTACATCATTCTTAAACACAACGGTTAATGGTAATGTAATTGGTACGGGCGTTTTAATGGTTGGTTCAGAAACTCAATCTAATGCTGGTATATCGGGGTTAAATGAAGCTGGTTCAAAATCGGTAAGGTTATGGGCAGGAGGGACTGCTCAAAATAGAGATAAAGCAGCTTGGAATACTTTAGATGATGGAACAATGCAATTTTTTCACCCTAACGGGAATATAGCATTTAGATTTGGATTGAGTAACGGAAAATTTATTATGGACGGATATCATGAACAAGGTATGAAGCTTTGGGAATTATCGCCAAATAGAGGACTTGTAAATGTTGCATATATTCCAGAAAGTTGGAATAATATACCTATGATTAATATAAATCAAAGTAGCAGTACTTTAAATGTTGCAAATGCTAAAACTGCTGTGGTTAATCTAATGACAATTGTGCTTGTAAGTAACTTTAGAAGATATATAGCATCAAGTAATTATACATCATTTGAGTATCAAAATGGAACTCACCCAGACAACGCTCAATACGCAAACTTAATTGGATATAAAACAGTGAATAATTCAAGAACATCAAACATTCCAAATGGTTGGTATGGATTGCAAGTTGGGGAAATAGATATGGACCAACAGCCTTCAAACGGAGAGATTCCTCCAATTAAGACGATTGTGTATTTTCTTTATTACGTAGAAAATGGAAAAGTGACTAAAAATCAAAGTATACAGTTTACAGATAGAGATATAGCGAATAAATAACATTAATTTTTAAAAAAAATGACAAATAAATTCAAATTAGAGCAACGCTCAACAACTGAGATTCTTTCAGAAATTATCTCAGAAACTTACAAAGCTACTTATTCATTTAATTATGAAGAGGGTCAGAAGCCAAAGGCGATTTCGTTTAACTTGTGTCGATTAGATGCATTAAATGATAAGATTTTGACAGGTAGTTATTTAGCAGAAATCGGACAATTAGATTTTAAAGCGATCAAACCTATTGAAAATTTAGGCGAACTGGTTGACCATGTTACAACTTCAAGCAACGATATTATTGAAGGATTTATTACTGAACCTGAGCAGTAACTAAGTATTATCTTTTCAAAAATCACTACAATAACCCCACTTCGTTGATTTAGTTTTACAAAACATTGTTAGCGCCTTATTTAACAATGTAACAATGAATCAAAACAATTTTTATTCTAAAGTAAAAAAATGGTTAATCTATTTAACTTTATTTTTCACGCCTATTATTCTTCTTTTTACAACAAAAATTAAACTTACTGAAAAGGAGAGAATCGGTTTTTTTATTGAGAGTTTTTTCAAGTTAGCTCCAATAGCTTTTATAGTTAATTCTGCCTTTAATTGGCATAATGAACATGAAGCTTTTTTGTATGGTCTTTATGGTGTTCTTTTTGTAAATGCATTTTTTGGAGTGTGTACTCATGCCAAGTTAAAGACTCTTGATATTGGAGAATTTGCTAAATCAACTCTTATAACAATCGTTGTTGTTTCAGGCGTGTATTTTTCACTAGATAGAGTTAATAATTCAATCCCAGAAGGTTTTCTATCTATTGCTTTTACTTCATCAGTTCAAATATTAACATTAATGTTTCCTTTAGCTAAGATTTTGCGTAATAGTTTCATTTTAACCAACGGAAAATTCCCTCCAGAGTTTTTAATTGAAAAGCTTTATAACTACGAGCGAGACGGAAATATTAAGTCATTTTTAGAAATCTTAAAAAAAGAAGAGTAACATGTTAGTTGATTTTCAAAAACAATACGGTTTGGTTGCAGACGGAAAGTTTGGACCTATAACAGCAAAAAAAATAGTTGAAGTTTTCAATATAAAACATCCTGCTCAGTTCTTTGGACAGATTTGTCACGAGAGTTTAGATTTGACTTTATTTGAAGAAAATTTAAGCTATACAGCGAGTAGACTTCAAGAAGTATTTTCAAAATATTTTCCGACATATTCAAAAGCTAAGGAATATGAAAGAAATCCACAAAAGTTAGGGAATTTAGTATATGGTGGACGTATGGGAAATACAAATCCAAATGATGGGTATTATTTCAGAGGGCGTGGCGCTATTCAATTAACAGGACGAAACAACTACAAAGCTTTCGAAAATTGGTTAGTCAAAAAAGGATTATGCAAGCCAAATGAAATTATGCTAAATCCTGATTTAGTTTATCAAAAATTCTACATTGAAAGTGCGATCTTTTTCTTTGACACAAATAACCTTTGGAATGTAACTGACGTTGTTAAATTGACCAAAAAGGTCAATGGCGGAACGAATGGATTACAAGATAGAATTAATAGAACTATGCGTTATGAAAAATGGTTTTAATCATCGAAAAATAACTTCAGCAACAACAATGTTTATCGCACTGTTGTTACTTGTTTCCTTTTACGGCTGTCGAACATCTAAATCAGTTGTAGAAAAGCACAAGGAAAGTTTTTCAAAGGGAGAGCTCCAGATAAATAAATTTGATTCAGTTTCTAAAATCGACAAGCTTGAGAAAATAGATAATTCATTTCAAAGTCAATGGAGCGATTTTAAGCAGAAGTTAGATATTTCTTTTAATGGACTATCTAATGATGATGAATTCGAATTTAAGTTTACTGAAAATGGATTTACAGCTAAAGGGAAAGGATCTATCAATCAGAAAACTGAAACAAATAAAAAAGATTCAACTGCGAATAATAAAGTAGATAAAATTCTTAAAGAGAGTTCAGATATTCGGAAAAACGAAGTGAATCAAAATAAAGTTGAGGGATCAAAATCGAAAGTAGATAAGGATAAAGAAAACAAAAGCTTCGGACCTTCATTCAATTCTACTATAATTATAACAATTGCAGTTGTTGTAACTTTAATCCTACTATGGAAATTTGGATTGCCGAAATTTAAAAAAAGGTAAATTAACCTCTACTTTTAAATCTATTTAATAGGGTCCTGAATAATTAAAAGGGTAATTACCCTCTGTTTTTTAAGTGGTCGAATTTGACCACTTTTTTTATTCCGTTGCTTGATCCAAAGCCTTGTAATTCATTTTACAATTTTCAAGTTCATCTTCCAGATATTTAATTTTTCTATTTCGCCTTTGAATTTGTTTATTTTTTTCATTGAGTTTTTGATTAAACTCAATTAGTTGTCTATCCTTTTCTTTTTTATTATTGCAAGAAAATAGAAGTAATGGTAAAAGATAAATATATTTCATAGTGTTGATTTTTACTAAGTTAATAAAATATTTTATTAGATCAGTGCAATTCAATGTTATTTGGAAAATATACAAATAACATATTTCTTTCAAAATATATTGTTGCAAATTTGCACCATAAAAATAAAAAACCTACATTTGTAAAAGAAAATTAATCAAAACGGAAATCGAACCGAGAAAAATACGAGAAACGAATTTTGACAACTAAAAAATTAACTTTCGAAGTAACTTACACTAAAGCTAATGGACAGTTAGGTACTATTTTAGTAAAAGCTGATAATGAAAATCATGCAATAAGTAATGCTAAAGGATTATGTGCAACAGGTAAAGATTTTAGAGACGCTATTGTAACTGATAAAAAATACATTAAACCTCGTAAACAAGGGTTTGCAGGATATAATTAATAATCAACCACTCTTCGGAGTGGTTTTCTTATATAAAACACTATGGATAGATTTTTATTATGTGAAAATCCAATGAAAGATTCTTCACGACCAATTTATATTTTACAGACAATTAAACATCGTATGTTGATTGAGGTAATTCCATACAATCAACCTGAAGATGTTAGTTATGATTTAAATGATGTATTTGACTTGTTCACTTATAACAATCCAGCTGGTTTTGAAGAAAACTATATGTTCAAAGTAGTTGTATTTTATGATTTAAAAGATGATGAAATAGATAATAGTATATCAGAGATTCGTTTACATATTTCGAAAGCCTGGAAGTGGTACAAATCTTATATAATTTGGCAAGACAACGAAATAGATTTCGAAAGTGGTACTGATAATTTTAATCTGAACTAAATGGATGATCAAACAAAAAAAATTATCCTTTCACTTAAAAAATCATTTGAATGTAAAGGTAAATCAGCTCGTTCGTTAGCTGAAGAAATCGGTTCTAGTCATACAACTATTACCCGTATGTTTAATTTCGAAAGTGTACCAAATTTAGACATCGTTGTAAAAATAGCACGTGAATTGAAGGTTGATTTATTTAAAATAAAATAATATCAAAAAGCACAGAGTGACACGAATGTCCTTCTGTGCTTTTTTACTAACCTTAAATCTTCCTTATGCAAAAGGTTTTTAAATTTACAAAATATTATTCTATTATTCGGTTTTAAATACTTAAAATGAATAACATTATTAAATCGGATTCAACTTTCTACGATTATGAGGAAGAAACAAATATTAGAGTTGTCTCATTGAATTTAGAAGATTTCAATAAGAGATTTGGTACCGAAATAGTACTTTACTATACAGATGAAATATTTGATCCTTATGAAAGTTCAGAATTATCTGAATATTTTATATCAACTATTCCGGATCTCTTATTTATGACGCACAACTCTTTTTGTAATGAAATTGATGAATGGAAATCTTGGATTTCTTGGCGAAAAGAAGAACGAGAAAAGTTATTTATACCTTCTGAAATTAATAGATTTAATAAACGTAATTTTGAGTATTGCCCTTTAGGAATAACAGATAATGAAGAAGTATTTGAATACGTTAAAAACGAAATGAATAAACTTATTTTAAATCTATAGGTATGTGCTTCCATGTAAAAGTAACCAAAACAAAAGAACAGATTGAAAAGAAATCAAGGTTAAAATTCAAACCTGAAGTTACTTTTACGCCAAATCCACACTTCAAAGGTTTTGATCATCCGAAATTACCTGTGATTACCAATCAACAAGATTATATTCATTTGTTCGAATGGGGTTTAATTCCTCATTGGGCAGGAAATGATTTTAATTCGAATAATACTTTGAATGCTCGAATTGAAACATTAGACGAAAAACCATCTTTCCGTGATTCTTATCAAAACAGATGCGCGATTTTGGTAGATGGATTTTACGAATGGAGACATGAAGGACGTGATAAAATAAAATATGATATTGGAATTAATAATAATTTGTTTTGCTTAGCCGGATTATATTCTGATGATACTTTTACTATTGTAACTACTGAAGCTGTTGGAATCATGGATTTTATTCATAATACAAAACACCGAATGCCTATTGTATTAAATGATAGTGAAAATTTAATGAATTGGCTAAACTGCGAATCCGTCAAACCTTTTACAGATTTCTCTTATCATCGTGAAGATGGTCAAGTAAGTTTATTTGGATAATTCAGATTTAATATGTCGAAATAAGATTTTTCTAACATCTTTGTTGTCTTGTTTTTGTTCGATAAATGATTTCATTTCGTCAAGATTATCAAGTAAATGATCGCAATAGCCAAATCCTTTGTAAACTCCTTTTTCAATTAATACAATACCTTTTTCATTTTCAGTTCTTCCAACCAATTCAAATAAAAAGTCCTTTTTAGGTAAATGTACAGTTTTCAAAAATTGACGAACTCTTTTGTTGTAAAGCTTTGGCTCTTCGATATTAATACACGCGCCAATACATTCTTTTAAACTATACTGAAAACAACTTGATTTTGTTTTATATAAACCATTTACTTTTTGACAAAGTTTGTATTTTTCAGTAATGTAAAATAAATAATCTTTTGCTTCGTTTTGCGATGTAAATGAGATGATTTCGTTTCCAGAGTTATCAATTTTCTTTAAAACTAAAGCTTCATAGTCATTAGAATTTATTTCTTTGTATAAGGCATAAAAATATTTAATCTTGCGTTGAGCTCGATTAAATATTGGTAGATTTTGTTTGATTAATTCAGATTCTCTCAACAAAGCAATTAATTCATTTCCTGTACTTTCAAATTGTATTGAATAAGTAAAATGCTGGAGTTTAATTTCCTTTTTTTCAATTGATTTGAAATGCTGAATCAATCTTTTTCTGATATCAATACTTTTTCCAATATAGATAATATCTTGCTTATCGTTGTATAAATAATACACGCCACAAATATTTTTTGGAACTTGGTCAACCAACGTTTTCAATCTATCATTCAGTACCATAGAGCAAATTTACTGAATCAATTTCTAATTTTAAATTTTTAACATTTTTCGACGACACCTTGTAGC
>NZ_DKSQ01000050.1:0-15270 GCF_002472765.1 Empedobacter sp. UBA7252 | reverse complement strand
GAGGATATGACGTACCCACATATAGAAATGGGTTGACAATGGATAGACGCTACCCTGGTACACATTTATCAGGAAGTAATCCATTATACACTATTCTTGCTACAGCAAATGAAGTAATTGAATATATTCCTGAACAACAAATTATTGTTTCTAAAGGAGTTTTAGTTCAAAATCCATAGGATTGAGAAACATTTGTAAAACTAAAATCCGTTCGACTATCGAACGGATTTTTTTATATTTTGATTACTAACTTTCTATTTTTATTGTTTTCAACAATTCTGGTAAAACGGTATTCGTAAATTCTTCTTGGGCTTCGATTAACAAAGGTTTATAATCGTGATAACGATTAGAAAAATGACCTAAAATTAATTTCTTTACATTGGCTTGTTTCGCAATCATTCCAGCTTCTTTTGCAGTTGTATGCCCTGTGTAAACCGCTAAATCTTTCAATTCGTGTAAAAATGTTGATTCGTGATATAACAAATCGACATCTTTTATAATTGGAACAATATCTGGTTTATATTTTGTGTCCGAACAAAACGCGTAACTCAAGGACTTTTGAGCATCAAATGTTAAATAATCATTCGGAATTATTTTTCCAGATTCTAACGTAAAATCTTTTCCATTTTTCAAATTTTGATAATCGCAGATTTCAATTTCTGGAAATTCCTCGATCGTATCCATATTCAATTTTCGAGGTTTTGGCTTTTCTCGAAAAAGATAACCATTTGTATAAACTCGGTGATTTAGCGGAATAGAATAAACTTCAACTTTATCATCTTCAAAAACTAAAACAGATTCTTTTGTATGCAATTCGTTGAAAATAATCTCGAATGAGTTATTAGATTCTGTTAAACGTAATTGTGTTGTAATAAATTCCTCAATTCCTTTCGGACCATGGATATGCAAAGGCATATCGCGACCAAGCAATTGAAGTGTAGAAATTAATCCAATCAATCCAAAAACATGATCGCCGTGCAAATGCGATATAAAAATGTGATTTATTCGGTTGAATTTTGCCTTCGCTTTTCGCAATTGTACTTGTGTTCCTTCTCCGCAATCAATCAAAAAATAGCGTTCTGCGATGTTTAATAATTGAGCGGTCGGATGCGTAAAAGCTGTTGGTAATGCTGAATTAAATCCTAATATTGTTAGTTGTAAACTCAATTTACGTTTAGATTAGTTAAAAAATCGTTTAATTTTTCGACAGCTTTTCCTCGGTGGCTAATTGCATTTTTTTCTTCAGGAGACATTTGTGCAAAAGATTTTGAAAAACCATCAGGAATAAAAATCGGATCGTAGCCAAAACCATTGTCACCCATAATTTCAGTTGCAATAGTTCCATTCACTCGTCCTTCGAAAAAATATTCCTTTCCATCCAAAATTAAACAGAAAATAGAAATAAAATACGCTTTTCGATTTGTTTTTCCTTCCAATTCTTTCAACGCTTTTGCAATATTATCTTCGTCTTTTCCTGTGCCAGCATATCGAGCAGAATATACACCAGGTGCTCCATTTAACGCTTCTATCACTAATCCAGAATCATCTGCAAAGATATTTTTCCCAGTTTTATCGAAAATAGTTTTCGCTTTTAATTGCGCATTTTCTTCGAAAGTTGTACCAGTTTCTTCAATTTCATCAAAGAAATTAATATCAGTCAATGATTTCATCGATAGGTAAGAAGGTAACATTTTTGTAACTTCTTTTACTTTATTGTTGTTATGTGTGGCAAAAATTAATTCCATTTATATTGTTTTTTGTTCTGTTTTTTTGATTAATAAATAGACAGATAAAATTCCGATAAGTGTCATTCCTCCAATTAATAAATAATCTCTTTGCGCAAAAACTTCGCCTTCCATATCGCCCTGCATTAGCATTAACGAGTACGAAAGAGTGTTGTTTAGGAAATGTAATAACATAGGTAAAAACAACGATTTTGTGCGATAATAAACTATTCCAAAAATGATTCCTAAAAGTCCAGCGCCTATAAATTGCCAAGGATTCATATGTGCACATCCAAAAATAAATCCATTGATTAAGATTGCAGTTGTAGGATTTACATTGAAATTTAGCATTCCTTTCAAGATTATTCCTCTGAAAATAATTTCTTCGAAAATTGGAGCCAAAATACAAATCATAATAAATCCAGCGATTTTGTAATCTAACATCATTTCAAAAGAAGCTTGAAAGATTTTATAGATTTCTTCTAAAGGTCCAGTTGTTGGAATTAAACTTGTTGCAACCTCGGCTAAAGGCAAAAGAAATAACCAACAAGCTATTGATAATATGAGCTGAATTGGAGTAAAAGAATGTTTGATATCTTTTAAAATTGATGCAAATTTAGTTTGTGTCAACATCAATAAAATAACAATTGCGCAAACCGTTCCTGTTAAAAATCCTAACGGTAAAAGTAAGTGATTAAGCGGTTTGTAAAAAAGTGCTGGAGCAGAAACAAGTCCGCCAGCAAACTGCATTATAATCACTGCAATTGCGCTATACAAAAGAGCTTTTCCAATACCAAAACTTAGTTTATTTTCTTGCTTAGGAACAAATTCTTCAAATGGAGAGGTGTTATTCATGATGATAAGGTTTACCCTGCAATATACTAAATCCTCGGTAAATTTGCTCAGTCAAAAATAGACGAACCATTTGATGCGTAAATGTCATATTGGATAAAGACATTTTTTTATTTCCACGATTGTAAACAGATTCGTCAAAACCATAAGGACCACCAATCACAAAGACAAGATTTTTGACAGATTGATTCATGTAATTCTGAATATCATCTGCAAATTGCTTCGAAGTAGGTTGTTTTCCTTTTTCATCCAAAATAATAACAAAATCTGTATTGATGATTTTATTCAAAATTTGCTCAGCTTCTTTTTGTTTTTGTTGAATTTCGGACAAATTTTTACGATTTTTGATGTCAGGAATTTCAATTCTTTGATAATTAATGTGCGAAGGCAATCGATTTTCATACTTTTGTAATAGCATTTCGATGGCTTTTTCGTCTGTTTTACCGATACAAATGGTCGTAATATTCATTCAAAATTATTTATTGAGACAAAAATATGCGCATTCTACAAGATTTTAAAACATATACAGGAATAAATTATTTTCGAGATTGGTCGAAAACAAAATTGATGAACAAAAATACGGGCATCACGGTATATGATTTCTTGAAAGTTTTTTGGATTCGCGTCATGAAAGGTAATTTTCCGTTGCGTTCGGCGGCAGTTTCGTGGATTTTATTTTTTAGTATGTTTCCATTTTTGCTTTTTTTGTTTAGTATTTTACCGCATTTGGTTTATTACCAAGAAATAAAAAACTTGCTATTTACACAACTTCTTCCTCAACTTTTACCTAAACATGTGAGCAATGAAGTGATTTCGTATATTGATAAAACGACGGCTGTACAAGGAAAACGTAAAGTGAATTATTTCTTGATTTTGATTACAATTTTTATGTCATCCAACGGAATACAAGGGATTATAAATGGATTTAATGTTTCGTATCAAGATGTTTATGTAAAGCGAAAAAACTCAAAATCGAGAATGATTTCGATAATTTTAACCTTGTTTTTTACAGTTTTTATTGTGTTACAAGTGTTTTTATCTTATTCGACATCAATTATTTGGAAATACTTAACCAACGTTTCATTTTTAAGTAAACTTGGACAATTTTCGTATTTAATCAACTATTTTTCGGTATTTATTTTTTATTTTGTTTCGATGTGTATGTTGTATTATTTCGGACCAAATCACAAAAAATCGCGTAGTACAGTTATTCCAGGGGCATTGTTAACTTCTGTTTTGTTCTTGTTAACTGTGATTGGTTTTAATTCGTATTTAAGTTATTTTACAAATATTGATTTGTTTTATGGATCGCTTGGATTAGTGATGATTATGATGATTTTTGTTTACATCAATGTTATTTTGATGTTAGTTGGTTATGAATTGAATATGTCAATTAATTACACCAAAAATTACGAATACGTTAATCATATTGACAATAATCGATTCATTAATTTGGATAAATTTTAAGGTTCATTTAAAAGATGCCCGCAGGTTTTGCAATAAATAGCACCATCTAGGTGGTAATCATCGCCACAATTGCGACATCTTTGCGTGTTTGTAGGAATATCTTCCTTATGTTTAGCCGCTTTATTCATTTCCATAGTTACAATACTTGTGGGAACAGCAATTACACCATAACCTATAATCATTACAACAGAAGCTAAGAATTGTCCTAAACCAGTGACAGGTGAAATATCACCATAACCTACTGTTGTTAAAGTAACAATTGCCCAATAAATACTAATTGGTATACTTGTGAAACCAGATTCGGGATGATCGTGTTCAACCATATACATAATCGAGCCAATTACAACAACAATTAATACTACAAATGATAAGAAAACGATGATTTTATCTTTACTTTCTTTCAGTCCTAACACCAACACATTTTTCCCACGAGTAAATCGAGTAAGGTTAAAAATTCTGAAAATACGTAGTAATCTTAAAATACGAATACTTGCTAGGTACTTACTTGTAGGTAAAACTAAACCAAGATAAAATGGTAAAATAGACAATAAATCAATAACTCCATAAAAACTAAAAATATATCGCCAACGATTTTTAACGCAATAGATTCTTAATAAATATTCTATAGTAAACAAAAAGGTTAAAATCCATTCTAAAGATACTAAAACTGTATGGTGTCTTGCGTTAATTGCCGGAATAGACTCCAACATAACTAAGCCAACACTCAATAAAATTAAAAGTAATAAAGAGATGTCAAAAAGTTTTCCATAAGGTGTATCAGCTTCAAAAACTATATCGAATATTTTTTGTTTTAGCTTCTTTTCTTCATCAGCTCCCATTCTTTTTAGATAAGGAAATCTACCTTTAAACATTAGTTTATATTTTTGGAATGAGCTAAATTAGGAAAAAATTTTAGTATGAATATTCTATTGACTGGTGGAAGTGGATTAATTGGTTCAGAATTAACAAAGATTTTAATTAAAAATGGACATCAAGTTCGTATTTTGACAAGAGAAAAAGAGATTGAACATCCTTTTTATCATTGGGAGAAAGATACAATTGATGAAAAAGTTTTTGAAAATTTGGATGGAATTATTCATTTGGCTGGAAGCTTAATTGCGAAAAGATGGACAAATTCTTACAAAAAAGAAATTTTTTCGAGTAGAGTTGATACAGCGAATTTACTTTTTGAGTATGTCAAAAAATTGAATATTGATTTGAAATTTTTTATCTCCGCGTCTGGAACTGCTTATTATGGACAAATTACTTCGAACAAAATTTTCAAAGAATCTGATGAACCGAATATTGATTTTTTAGGTAAAGTTTGTGTCGCATGGGAAAATGCTGCTTATCAGTTCGAAAAAATAGGTGCAAGAGTGGTTTGTCTTAGAACTTCTTTTGTTTTGTCTAAAAACGGCGAAGGTTTCAAATTATTAAAAAAACCTATTCAACTTGGTGTAGGAGCAAATCTAGGTAACGGAAAACAATGGATGCCTTGGATACATATTACAGATTTGATACAAATGTATGCGGAAGCTGTAGATAATGATAAAATAAAAGGAAGTTATAACGCATCTTCACCGCAATATATAAATCATTCGGAATTCAATCATACGCTAGCGAGAAAAATGAATAAACCTTTTTTTATTCCTAATATTCCTGCTTTTGTTATGAAATTAGCATTAGGTGAGATGAGTAGTTTAGTCCTAAATGGATCTAGAATTGACGCAACTAAAATTCAAGAAACAGGTTTCAAATTTCAATATCCTACTTTAGAAAAAGCGTTAGAAGAATTGATAGAAAAGTAACGAAAATTTTATTTAGATTATTCTTTATGTATTGTTGTGTATTGTACTTTTGCAGGAATTACAAATTGAAATGAAATTAAAAATTACTTTACTCTTTTTATTTATTGCATTATATACAAATGCGCAATCGAAAGATTTAAAATTCGGAAAAATTTCGGAGCAAGAAATTAACTTAACTCAAGTTCCTTTCGAGAAAAATGCAGATGCTGTTATTCTTTCGGAAGAAGGAAAAATGGATTTAACTTCGTCTAATTATTATTTGACTGTAAAACGAAGAATCAAAATACTGACTGATAAAGGACTTGATGAAGCAAATATACAACTGAATTATTACAGCAAGAATAGAAATGAATCTATAAGCGGAATTAAGGGAGGTACAATTAATATTGTAAATGGAGTAGAGCAAATGACTCCGATTGATGAAAAAGAGATTTTTGATGTTTCTTTAAATGAATTGTATGCTGCAAAACGTTTTACTTTTCCAAATGTAAAAGTTGGTTCTATTATCGAATATACTTATATCAAAAGTAGCGAACACAATTTTTCTATTGATGCGTGGAATTTTCAACATGATATACCAACGCTTTCGAGCAAGTTTCGATTAAATAATCAGGCTTATGGTACATATTCGATTATTACAATTGGTGATGGTTTGAATACAAAGTATAAAGGTAAATCTAGTTCAACGGAATGGTTATTACATAATATCCAAAGTTATAATCAATTAAAATACGTTTATAATCCTGAAGATCAAAGTGAACGAATTAAAATTCAGGCAGCTAATTATCATACAGATGGAGCAAAGAAAACTACGATGAGCGCGTAGATAGATTTGATTCAAGATATAAATGCACAATATGATTTGTATCGAAATCCTTCTGCAATCAGAGATGTTGCGCAAAATATTCCGAATGGAAAAGATGAGGTAGAAACTTTGAAAAATGTGATTGAATATATTGATTCAAATGTAAAATGGAATAGATTTTATGGAATTATTCCAACGCGTTCGAACAAAACTTTATTGAAAGAAAAGTCTGGTTCTACGGCAGATATGAATCTTTTATTGAATGAAATTTTAACAGCTAAAGGTTTCGAAACTTCGATGGTTATGTTTAGTAGTCGTCATCATGGACAAATTTTGTTTTCTTATCCAATTGTCAATCAATTCAATTCTGTTTTAACAGTTGTGAAATTAAATAATGGTGCTTCAAATATTATCTTAGATGCTTCAAAATTAAATAAAGAACAAATCGAATTTGGACCTTTAGATGTGTTTAATTATCATGGAATTGTCATCAAAAAAGGTGAAGCTTCGTTTGTAAAGTTGAATCAAAAATTGTCTTATTACGAATCATCATTAAAGTATGATTTTATGAGTAATGGAAATTTAATTCTTTATCGTAAAGACAAATTCAATGATTATTTTTATGATGATGCTGCAGACGAAGAAAATGTTTTGAATAGATATTTGACTGAATCTTTAGATGTGCGTTTAGACGAAGAAATTAATGATAAAACGGTTTTTGATACTGATTCTTACGTTAAAAATTATAAAGCAAAAGCTGTAATTCCGAATGCTCCATTTTATACATTTATAAATCCTTTGCGCGAATTTCTAAAACAATATACTTTTGAAGATAAAAATCGTCAGCGCAAAATAGAATTTAATTATCCTTATTTGTTTAATATTCAGGTGAAATCTAAAATTCCAGATGGTTACGAAGTGATAATTGATGAAAAATACAAAGCACATCACAAAACTGAGCTTGGTTTAGAGTATTATCAGGAAGCAAAAGTGAAAGATGGACAATTGATACTAGCAATTCAATTTTTATTGCCAGAAGGTGTTTATGAAGCGGATAAATACAATGAATTGAAACAATTTTTTGAGAAAATAAAAACAGAATCTCTGAAAGAAGTTTTAATGAAAAAGAAATAAATAAAATCCCGCACTGAATTTTTCAGTGCGGGATTTTATTTATTATTCAATCACCATCAAATTACAACCTCGCACATCCGAATGATCGAAACGTCCTAAGATTTCAAATTGATTGTGAGTTATTTTTTTACCTAAATCATCAGTTGCAATAAAACTAATCGAATTGTAATTTGCCAAATCAATCACATTCACGCCACCTGTTTTTCCCTCTTCAACATATTGGAAAGGATCTTCGGTTTCTCTGATCAAAATTCGCATCCAATTTGGCGATTTAAACGTCAAATCTCCTCGAGAATAACCTTGCGAAAGCAATTCCGTCATTCCATATTCCGAATGAATTTCATTTGTTCCGAAACCATTTTTCAAAATTGAATGCAATTCTTCGCGCGTAATTTCTTTCTTGCGACCTTTCATTCCGCCAGTTTCCATCACAATTGTGTGCTGCAAATTCATTTTATAATTTTCGACAAAATCTAATAAAGCAAATGAAACACCAATCAAAATTGCTTTCTTGCCCGTTTTTTCGTGCGCAATAAGATTTTCGTACAATTCATCGTGATTATACAAATAGAAACCACTTTTATCGCTACCAGATTTCTCAATCCAATACTCCACCATATCAATCAAAGACGAACCTGTACGCTCCAAATACGAAGGCAAAAGCGCGAAAATAGTATAATCGGGAAGTGGACCATAAAATTGTTCGAAACATTTTTCTAAACTGTAATGATACAATGCCAAATCCGTTACCAAATGTTTACTTGTCGCCATTCCAGTTGTTCCCGAACTTGTAAAAACCTTTTCCACTTCACGATTTCCCGAAATCAATTTAAATTTCTTAAAAAACTGAATCGGTAAAAAAGGAATTTCGTTGGTGTGTTTTACAGTAGAATAATCAACGTTCAAGAAATTTAAGAAGTTTTTGTACACCTCATTTTCTTGCGCTTGATAACGGAAAACTTCCAATGCAACGTTTTGGAAATCTTCTTCGGATTGAATAGAAAAAATTTGCTTTGAATCAAACATTTTGCAAAATTACAAAATAGAGTAGAAGTGAGCGAAGTAATTATATTATTTTATAAATAAAACCGTCAATTCGAGTGAAATTCGTTTAGAATTTTGTGTCGAGAATAAGGTTTTAGAAGATAAAATTCATCTTAATTCTCGATACAATTTTTAGAAATATATTTCTAAAAATCACTCGAATTGACGAATTTTAATTCAAGACAAGTTATTATTTAAAATATTCATCAAAATGATGTTTGAATAAAGTTGACATCGTTTCAGATTCTAAACCATATAAAGTAATTTCAAATTCAAATACGTCATCAGAAATTTCAATTCCAGAAATAGAACTTCCCCAACTTTTTAATTCTTCTTTAAAATCATTATAATAAATTCTAAGATTTGGAATAATCGCTGTGTCTATCAATCTTTCTTTTTCAGAATCATAATTTATATGGATGTTATTTGCTAAACAATAATTTTTGAATAATAAATAAGGAGATTCAATATCTATAAAATTTATTTTGCCATAAACAACTCCCATCGGAACATCTGCAAATTCAAATTCTGTAGTTCCAATAATTTGTTCTTCAAGCTTTATTGTAAATGTAGTAGCCATGCAATAAATTTCTTTAAACTTACAAAAATCTACTGATTTTTTAGCTTAACAATTGTTGCATTGGCTTTGTAAAGATGATCGCCAAGAATTTCGTAATTCTGAATTAGATCTTTGTAGAAAAGCGCACTTGTAGTCAAAAGTTTCTCTTTTTCGATCGTCTTCATTAAATTTGCTTCGGCTTCTTTGTAAATTGTATTAATCGTTTTTTCGATAAACTCCGCTTGTTTGATAGAAACTTCTTCTTGTGTTTCGTTCAAATTTTGATTTAGAATACGCGTTGTTTGATCCAAATTATTTTGAAATTCGACCAAATACGTTCTCATTTTTGGTGTAAAATAACTATTTGTCATTCTACGACGACGATGAATAGAAGAAATCTTAATCGCAATATCGCCCACACTTTCCAGATGATGACAAAGTGTAATTAGTTGATGAATCGCAATTGTATTTTCGTTTGGTAAATCTAAATCAGCAATTTCATTCAAAAATTCATTGACTTCTCTCTCCAATTGATCACCTTCTTTTTCCAGTTCCAAAATTCGTTCACGAAAAACCAAAATCTTTTCTTCATCACTTTCAGTAATCATTCGCCCAAGCGTATAAATCGTTTGTTTCGTTGTAGAAGCGAGTTTCAGAAGTTTTTTGTTGGCTTCATTTTTATATAGGTCAGAATTTGTTCCGAATGGAATTGCATAAAATTCTAATTTATTGTCTGCTGATTTTACAGAGAAATATTTTTTCTGACAATAGAAAGCTATTTTATTGATAAAAGGCGTAAACAAAATGACCCCGACGAAATTACTAATAGTATCAAAAGTAATCAGTTGAACAGCGATATTTGATGAAATTGTTGTTCCAATAAATTTTAAAACAAAATTTGCAATCAACATAAAAATCAACGCAATTACAATATTGAAAAATGTATGAAATGCTGCGACAACTTTCGTGTATTTATCTCCAATTGCGGCAACTAAATGCGCTGTAAAAGTTGTTCCTATATTTGCTCCCAAAACAATCATTGCAGCTAATTCGATAGGTAAACCTTTGCTCGCTAATAAAATTGCAATCGTAATTGATGCTGATGAAAAGTGGACTAAAACCGTTAGTAATATTCCAAATAGAATAAATAACAAATTAGTCAAAAAACCATAATGCGATAATTGCTGAAAGAATTCTTGTAACTTCTGATGACTTTCGATAGAAGGTAAAAAAGTTTTCAGGAAATAAAGCGAAAGAAAAAGTAAGGAAAGCGAAAATAAAATTCCACCTACTTTTCTTTGGTTACGTTTTTTCGATAAATAAAATGGAAAAGCCACCAGTATAAGAGGCAATGCAATTTGTACCAAATCGAATTTCATTCCGAAATAGACCAACCACAATGTAAGCGTAGTTCCGATATTTGCGCCTAATATTAAGCCAAATGCTTTTCGCAAATTAATCAATCCAGCATTTACAAATCCCAATATAAACACACTCGCAGCCGAGGAAGATTGTATAGCTGTTGTAAAAAAAGTACCTGTAACAATTGTCGATAAATTGTTTTTGGTTAATTTGTTTAGAGTGCGTTTAAAATTCGATCCAGATAACGCTTGTAAATTTTCGCTTAATAGTTTTATCGCAAAAATGAACAAAGCAATTGCTCCGAAAAGTTGCAAAATTTGTATGATAAGATGCATTAATGATTAATTGACTACAAAAATAGGGACTCTAATGTAAATAGAATATTATCTTTTTTACTTTTATTGAAAAAAAGTTTAATCTTTTTTTGAATTCTAAAATTCTGATTTTCAAAATTGAAGTAAATTTTTAGAAAAAACTTCTACTTTTTTTTGAAAAAACATTTGCGAGATTCGAAAAACTGCCCTAATATTGCACCACGAAAAAGGAACAATACTTCTTTCGAGAAATGAATATCCTGTTTTCAATTTGAAATATACAAATAATAATATTTTTGCCGATGTAGCTCAGCTGGCTAGAGCAGCTGATTTGTAATCAGCAGGTCGTGGGTTCGAGTCCCTCTATCGGCTCAGCAAAAATATAGGTCGGGGAGATACTCAAGCGGCCAACGAGGACGGACTGTAAATCCGTTGGGTAACCTTCGCAGGTTCGAATCCTGCTCTCCCCACTAAAAAGCCGATGTAGCTCAGCTGGCTAGAGCAGCTGATTTGTAATCAGCAGGTCGTGGGTTCGAGTCCCTCTATCGGCTCCAAAAAAGTTTATATTTTACTTTTAAAACAAAAATAAAAAATCGCCGATGTAGCTCAGCTGGCTAGAGCAGCTGATTTGTAATCAGCAGGTCGTGGGTTCGAGTCCCTCTATCGGCTCTTCTTTTTTGAAGAATACTTTATTATTAGGCGGGGAGATACTCAAGCGGCCAACGAGGACGGACTGTAAATCCGTTGGGTAACCTTCGCAGGTTCGAATCCTGCTCTCCCCACAATCCATTTTAAATATTTGGAAAAGCAAATCATCAAATCTTTTGATGATTTTTTTATTAATGTGAGCATCAAAAAAAAAGCCCTTTTTAAAGGACTTTTTACTTGATGATGTTCTTAATAATTTCTATTGAATATACATTCGAAATCTTTTCTATAAAACTATTAAAATCTAATGTAGAATGATCGTCGGCATCATCTGATATTGTTCTTATGATGATAAAAGGAATATCAAATTCGTAACAAACTTGTGCTACTGCAGCGCCTTCCATTTCGACACAAAGTATTTCGGGTAAGTTTTGTTGTAATTTTTCTTTCTGAGAATTTGTCGAGAAAAATAAATCTCCAGATCCAATTAAACCAACATGTAGTTGAGGCTGATGAATATTAAATTTATCCAAATCTTTTTCAGAAATCACATTATGCAAATGTTGCTCTTCTAAAATTTCTAAAATAGCTGTTGTCGCAACTTCTAATTGAGAAGAATCAGCCTCAAAATAAGCTTTTCCTAACATTGGGATTTCGTAAGCAGGAAAAAGAGGTTGAGCATTCATATCATGTTGAATCAAACTTTGCCCTAGAACAATATCTCCAATTTTTACATCAGCATGAATTCCACCTGCAACACCTGTAAAAATCAATTCAGAAACGTTAAATTCAAGGATTAAGGTTGTAACCGTAGCAGAGGCAGCAACTTTACCAACACGAGAATAAACGACCACAACTTTTTGATTGTTTAATTTTCCAGTAAAATAACTTCTTCGACCAATTTTATGTTCTTGCTTGTTTGTTAATAAATTGACTACACCGTTTATTTCTTGCGGTATAGCGCCTATTATTCCTATTATTCTTTCGCTCATCTTTCCAATTTGAAAGCGAAGTTACCAATTTATTTTCTGTATTTGTAAACCGAACAATAAATCTCATAAATTAAGATAAATGGCAAACAAATGATAATCAAACATGTATTTAGAAGATTTTTTATCATCTTACAAAAGTAGAGTTTTTTCAGAATATGTTAAAAATCAATTGTGAATTAGTCTTGGCTTGTTGTATTTTTGTAGCATAAAAGTTTGAAATGAAAAAATTATCTATAGCGATTATATGCTGTGCATCAGTAATGCTGATGAATTGTACGAATAAAACAGAAGAAAAACCAGTTGAACAACCTGCTAAATCTGCTGTTACAGTGGAAGAACCAACGGAAATTGTAGAGGGTGTAATTAGAAAATCTGGAGTTGAGTGGACGGCTTATAAAACAACAGAAAAAGTGGCTGTTTCAGGACGTTTTGATGTTGTTTTGGTGAAAGACGCAAAAGAAGATGGAAAAACGCCTCAAGAAGTTTTAGAAGGTGCAAATATTATAGCGACAGTTGCTACATTAAATTCTGATCAAATTGATCGTGATCAAAAATTGAAAGATATTTTGTTTGGAAATATGATTAATACAAGCGAAATCAAAGGTCAATTACATTTCAGAGATGGTAAAACTTTCTTGAATTTAACGTTGAATAATGCTTCTAAAGAATACGAAGTAAAATCAACGTTTGAGAACAATGTTTTTTCAATTGAAACAGATGTTGATTTGATGGATTTTAACACAGGAAAAGCAATAGAAGCTCTTAATCAAGCTTGTTTAGAATTACACAAAGGTGCAGATGGCGTTTCTAAAACATGGAGCGAAGTACACATCAAAGGTCAAGTAGAATTTAGCGATAGTTTCGGTAAATAATTCAAAAAATAAATAATTAATTTTAAGGCTACAATTTTTTGTAGTCTTAATTTTTATAAATAAATCAGTAAAAAATGAATTGGGTAATTTTACTAATTGCAGGATTGTGCGAAGTCGGTTTCGCATCATGTCTTGGAAAAGCAAAAGAAGCAACCGGAAATGACACGTATTTATGGTATGGTGGTTTTTTATTTTTCTTAACGGTGAGCATGGTTTTGTTGGTAAAAGCAACGCAAACATTACCAATCGGAACGGCTTATGCAGTTTGGACAGGAATTGGAGCAGTCGGAACAGTTTTAGTAGGAATTTTTATTTTTAAAGAACCAGCAAGTTTTTGGCGCGTTTTCTTCTTAACGACTTTAATTTGCTCTATTATTGGGTTAAAATTTGTGTCAAATTAACTGAAATTAAAGTGTTGATTTATGGAGAATTTTAATGTTTTTGATCAAGAGGAATTTATTCAGCAAACTGTTGAAAATAAACGTTTGAAAAAAGATTTGATTAAGACGATTTTTATTCAGCATGGTTATTTAATTATTTCTCAAAATGACCAAGAAATTAAACTAAAACAACACGATGTTTTCTTCCCAGAACCTAATAAATCTTACCAAATAATTTCAAAATCATCTGATTTAGAATTGTTGAGTTTAGTTTTAACCAAAAAGATTTTAGATACATCGATTATCGATTTGAGTGGTTATGAATACAACCAATTTTTTGGTGAAGGTAGAATCAATAATTATCATTTCAATGAAATAGAATTTTCTGCTTTAATCGAACTTTTATTGCAATTGAAGTTGCGTTTGCAAGAGAAATTGACCAAATTCGTACGCTATTTACAGTTCAATTTATTTTATGCGATTGTTTACACAACGTTTAGCGAACTTTCGAAACAACAAACAATTATTGTAAGAAAAGGAACGCGAAAAGATGATATTGTAAAGCGTTTTTTGAATGATTTAAATAAGAGTTATACAGAAAACAGAGATGCAAAATATTATGCAGATAAATTGAATATTACAGTACGATATTTAACTGAATGTTGCAAATCAATAACAGGTAGAACGACAAAAGAATTAATCAGTTCTGTTGTGATTCGTGAATCGAAAGTATTGTTGAGTGAAACAACTAAAACAATCTCTGAAATTTCGAATGAGTTAAACTTTTCTGACCAATATTCATTCGGAAATTTTTTCAAAAAACATCTAAAAATTAGTCCAACTCAATTTAGAAAAAGTTTACAATAACTTCCGTTTTGGACATCTTTAGGCTACTTTTCAAACTTTTTTTTATCTCGATTTTTATCATCTTTGTTACTATCAAAAGGGTCACTATAATTTTATAGTAAAACAGAGGTGTTTTTTGATGGCGAAAGCTAACAAAAGTGAGTAGAGTATTACTAAAAGTTTATATCACCTCTGTTTTTTCTAAAATAATGTTTTTAAAATTAATAGTTCCGAAAAAGTTTAAAATAGTTCTAAGTTTACTGATATTTGAAAAGAAGTAATCCAAAAACCTAAAATGATTATTTTGACCATTTGACAAAAAACAAAAAGAGAACCTAAAAAATTAAGTTCTCTTTTTCTATATTTTATAGATATTTAAGTGGAAAATCACCTTTTATTGAAAGGTGATTTTTTTATGCTTTAAATAATTCATTCAAGTTTACTCCACCGAAGTTTCCTGAAC
>NZ_DKSQ01000026.1:14548-14870 GCF_002472765.1 Empedobacter sp. UBA7252 | reverse complement strand
TTTAAAATGCACAACGGGTTAGTATACTTTGTTTCTTTTATTATTCTTACTTTTTAAATATAAAATAAATGGAGTTAGTATTCCTGATATAATTGAAATTGGAAATATCCAAAATGGAAGTAAAATCCATAAAAAATAATATTCTAAAGTTTTATAAAAATTGAAAAAAGTAAAACCTTTTAAGTTTTGATTTTCAAAGATTTCATTTAATGATATGAAAAATAGTAAAAATGAAAATAACCAAAATATAAAACTATAAGTCTTTAAATATTTTATTTTACCTATTTTCTTGTTCATGAAAAAAATAGGTGAAATTGAAAAA
>NZ_DKSQ01000026.1:0-14537 GCF_002472765.1 Empedobacter sp. UBA7252 | reverse complement strand
TGAAAAAATAAATATAATTGGAATGATGATGTAACCGATATATTTTTGAAAATCCATTATTAATAAGAATTAATTTATCCTAATATTAATTTTGAATAGTTTTAAAACTTAAAATTAATCTTTCCATTCAAGAAACGTCCTGTCAAATAATTTGGCATTGTGTAAACTGCACTCGAATTTACGTCGCGAATCCATGAATTACTGATTTCGTTTTTAATATCAAACACATTGAAAACATCTACACCAATCGAAATTTCTTTGAAATTACTCCAGAATGTTCCTTTTGATGGTTTCAATTCTTTTTGATTGATCAATTCTTTCACAAAACCAATGTCAACACGTTTGTAATCTGTCAACGTTGTTTGGTATTGGTAAGGATCTGCAAATTGTGGTGCTCCGTTTGGTAAACCAGAAGCATAAATCAAATTTACATTCACTTTGAAAGATGGTAAAAACTCCATATAATCTTGGAAAAATGCAGATAATTTG
The DNA here is from genome assembly GCF_002472765.1 of Empedobacter sp. UBA7252. Taxonomy (NCBI): domain Bacteria; kingdom Pseudomonadati; phylum Bacteroidota; class Flavobacteriia; order Flavobacteriales; family Weeksellaceae; genus Empedobacter; species Empedobacter sp. UBA7252. Next base: position 14,048 of record NZ_DKSQ01000026.1, on the reverse strand, counting down.
AAACGAGGATCTGTTGGTAATGGAATATTTCCTCTGTCATCAATATTTTGATAAGCTCGCGCATACGAAGCCGAGAACCAAGAATCTATACCAGGAACAAACTGCCCAAATAAACGCATATCAAGTCCATACGCATAACCTTTGGAGTTGTTATCTGCCGTATAACGAATTCTCACATTGTCTACATAATACGGATTCAAATCATTTAAGATTTTGTAATAAACCTCAGTTGTTAATTTGAACGGACGATCCATCCATTTGAATTCGTAATCGTTTCCAAATATAAAATGAATTGATTGTTGCGATTTTACTTTGTTATTCAAAGAACCATCTAAACGACGAATTTCGCGATAGAAGGGAGGTTGATAATAAATACCTGTCGAAAAACGGAACAACATATCGCTTTCCCAATCTGGTTTAACAGCGATTTGAGCACGAGGCGAAACAGTTGTTTCTTCGTTAAAATCCCAATAAGCTGCACGTACACCAGCGTTGAACATTACTTTCGCATCATTCCACATAAATTTGCTTGTATATTGTGCGTAACCTGAAATACGATTGGTTTTTAAATTATTTTTAGAATTCACATAATAACTTAAATTCAAACCATTTCCTGGATTTGGATTCACAACATATCCTGTCGAATCGATTGCTTGCCATTCACCTAATAAATCACGAATATCTTCTTGTTGAAATTTTGCACCCCACTCAATATCATTGTTTCCATTGATTTTATATTTTCCTTTGTGTTGAATTCCAGCAACCAACGCATCAAAATTATTTCGTGCATGATCGATTTGCGAACCAACATCATTCGTAGAAGTAGCATGGCCTTTTTCGTCTACTTCGGAAATGAAATAAGAACCTTGAATATCAAAATATTCGCGCTCTTTCGAATGATAAGCAAAAAGGTCTAACCCTAAATCTACTTTAGAATTTGGTTGATATGTAAATGATAAACTTCCTGTTTCTGTCGCAAATTTATCATCCTCTTTTCCGTCATAAAAAACAGTTAGCAACAACGGAGTATCCATTGTGTTGATGTACGTATCACGTTTTACAGGAAACATTTCGTAGCGCGAACGTGACATTGTCCCCAAAAATGCAACATTCCATTTATCATTTAATTTATAATTGATATTGGCTTGTACATCGTAATATTCGGGATTGAAATTGGTATCACCTTTTAAGGTATTCAACACTAAATTTCTGTTTTGATAGCGCGCTCCAACAATTGCCGAAAGTTTTTTGTCTTTAGAACCTCCGCCTAATGTCAAACTTCCGCCCATTAAACTTGCTTCTAATTGTCCTTCAAATTTTGTTGGGCGTTTGTAGGTAACATCTAAAACAGAAGACATTTTGTCGCCGTATTTTGCTTCCCAACCACCAGCAGAAAAGTTGATAAATTGCGTCATCGCAGGATTTACAAAACCTAAACCTTCTTGTTCGCCAGAACGAATCAATTGAGGTTTATAAACTTCGATTCCGTTAACGTAAATTAAATTTTCGTCATAATTTCCTCCGCGAACCATATATTGCGAACTTAATTCTGTATTCGAATTTACGAAAGGCAATGTTTTCAATAAATCGGCAACTCCGCCAGTCAAACTTGGTCCTTGTTGCATTTGCGCAGCACTCAAAACGGTACTTTGCAAAGGTTTATTTTTATTGGATTGAAAAGAAATAGTTGCTTCACCTAATTCGATTGCATTGGTTTGATCAGGAACTAATTGAACAAAAATCTCTTTCTTGTTTTTATCTTTTAGCGTAAAAGTTTGTGCAAACGAATGATAACCATTGTTGTTAAAAGTTACGGTAACGGAAGAATTTGATGGAATATCAATTTTGAAATTACCATTTTGATCTGTAAAATAAGATTGATCGTTGACAATAATCTCAGCTTCACTAATTGGAATTCTATTTTCGTCGACAACTTTACCATTAATTTGCGCAGTTTGAGCAAATAAAATTCCACCCAAAAGAGATAAACTTATGGTACTAAGAAATCTTTTTGAATGTTGTAGAGTATGTTGCTGTGTTGTTTTTTTCATCTTTCACGTTTAATTCTAATTGATGGTTGCCAACCGAAATCTGTTCTTTGTTCAAATTAATTGATAATCGTTTAATTTTTTGATCATATTCGGCTAAAACCCACTTACCATCGATATAAGCTTTATAATCTTTTATCCCAGATTGTGCATCATCAATTGTAAATTTGATAATAGCATTAGCTTGAGTAAATTGACTATCTGATTTGATATTTAACGGAGTAATTGTCGGTTTAGTATTGTCAATTAAAATAGAAAAAACACCAAAATCTTTTGGATTTGCAACAAGCTTTCCATTTTTGAGCTCTGTTGTTAAATAATCTTTTTTCCAAGCACCTCTTTTTTGATATTCGCGTACAATAACAGCTTTGTCCAATTGCGCTGTTGGAATGTCAGTAGTCGGTTCTATTGCTAACGTGTAAGTTTGATGAACTGGTATATAATAATCGCCCACCCAATGTTTACCATTCGAGAATTTATAAGCTAAATCAAAATCTTCATAAAAAATATTTTTAGGGAAAAATATTTCGATTCCATCAGATTTGAAATGATTTTCTTTGTTCCACAACATTGGATTTGTTTCAGTAAGTTTTGCAGAATCTACAAATGCTTTTCCATTAACTGTAAAAGATTGCGAAGATAAATTTCCTGCATAATCAGAAACGTCAATTTTTACTTTGTACGATTTTCCTTCTTCAAGCTCTAAAATTCCATTGTTTTTTAGATTTGAATACATTCTGACAGGATTCCCATCTTTCACAAATCCTTGATACACCCAACTATTATTTTTCTGAATATCGCCATAATCGCAAACTGTATTTATAGCTCGAGCTTCATCAAACGAAAAACGATTAGAAGTAAACGTATAAATCGGTTCATCATTCACATAAATATTAATTTGATGAACTCCATTGTTATTTTCTGCTCCATTGTGTTTGTCATAGGCTTTTACACCAAAACCTATTGCGCCAGAGGCAGAAATTGTACCTCCATTTACCACAACAACACGATTGGTTTTTTGATTCACATCGCCATAAATTGGATAAGCATATAGGCCTAAAATAGATGGTTTTCGAGTATCAGGTAAATCAAAACCGAAGTAAAAAGGATTAATTGGTTCTTCTGTTTTGGTATCACGAATTTCGAAATGTAAATGTGGACCTCCAGAACCTCCAGAATTTCCAGAAAGAGCAATCAAATCGCCCATTTTTACAGGAAGTTCGTTTGGTTTTGGATGCAATTCTATCTTAAACGTTTCGTTTGCATATTGTTGTTTGCGCACATATTCTTGCAATTCGGGCGTAAATTCTCTCAAATGGGCATAAACAGAAGTATATCCGTTTGGGTGATCGATATAAAGTGCATTTCCATAACCTGTTGGCGAAATATTAATGCGAGAAATGTAACCGTCTCCAACCGCTTTTACTTTCAGACCTTCTCGTTGTTGAGTTTTGATATCAAGCCCAGCGTGGAAATGATTGGCACGTAATTCTCCAAAATTACCAGCTAAATAATTGGTAATTTCTAAAGGATTTTGGAAGATGTTTTTTGGATATGTTTCAGATTTTGGTTGTTCTGATCGTTGTCCAAAAACAACAGAACTTAGTAATAAGTTTAGGAAAATTGGCTTAATCACTTTCATTTTTTCTTTTCAATAATTAACAAATCAGTTAAAAGTAAATTAAATCTTTTACAAACCTCCTTAATCTTTTGAATTTCTGAAAATTATTTGGAGATAAATTTTTGTAAAATAAAATTAAATAAATGATTATCAATATTTTGTATTTGTAAAATAATAAACAAGTAAAAGAAAAGGATTTTAGTGAATGATTGAGAAATGATGAAAGTAATTTTAAAATCAAACATAAAAAACATCATCATGAGAAAAATTATTTTAGCACTTTTTATAGTTGCTTCTATCGTAAGTTGTAATGAATACAAAGGTTCAGAAAGTAATGCAGAATTGGCTGCTGATGCAAAGAAGAAGTTGCGGTTTCTAATGCTGCAAATTTAGAAGTAGAAGGGAAGGTTTTTAAATCGAATGCGTTGATCGAAATGAAAGTAAAAGATGCGATGAAAGATGCGGTTCAAATCGAAGAAAATGCGATTTCGTTGAATGGATTTGTTTTGAATAGTGAAATGATTAATCAAATTTTAGATTCGGATATAGTTGAATTATCCGAAGAAAGCGTTAAGAAAATAGACAAAATTCAACGTTCTTATTTGATTGAATTGAAAGTTCCGTCAAATAAATTGCGTGAGCATGTCAAATTTGCAGTGGAGAAAGGAATTATTATCGATCATATTTTGATTAATAATGAAGAAATGACCTTTGAGAAATATGAAAATGAGTTGAAAAATGAAAACAATAAAGCAATGAAAATCTCGAAACAAATCGAAAATAAAGTGAATAAAGCGTTGATAAATGATGCTACTTCTTATGCGACTATTGCGTATCAATTATCAGAAGAACCACGAGTTGTAACGAATATTTTACCACAAACTGATTTGAAAGCTTATAGAGAAATCAACTTAGGATATGAGTTAAAACAAAGTTGGAAAGATGGAATGTATTATTTCAAATCAATTTTGATTATTTTCTGTCAATTTCTGCCAACTATTCTTTCGGTATTGTTTTTGTTTTTTAGTATCAAGTATGTTGTGAAAGTAGTGAAGAATAGAGAAACGAAACAAAAAATGTAAGTAAATCTCTATTTGTCAAATGAATAAGAAAAAACTGATAATATTTAGGTTATTGTATTGATTAGAAGTAAAAAAATACTATTTTTGCAATAGAAGCTAGAATAATTGAAATTCTCAGGAGATGGAAAAAATGGTAAAATTTAATGAACTTGAAAACAAAGTTTTAAGTGTTTTAGGCCAACTTGGGAATTATAAAGATATATTGAAGGGCGCTGAAAACTCGATACAAGAATTGGAAAAATTGCAAAATGAAATCAATTCTCTAAAAGAAGAAAATGCCCGATTGAAAAATAAATTGAGAGATTCGCAAGCGAATAACTTAAATTTAAATGAGGAAGTAAAACGATTAAAAGTCGTTAATGCAATGAGCGGAAATCAGGAGTACAAACAAATGATGAAGCAAAGAATGAACAAATTAATAAAAGAAGTCGATACGTGCATCGCTCAAATTAAAACTAATAATTAATAAAAGAATGTCAACTCAACGAATTGAGATAAAAATTGCTTCACGTCATTACCCAATGACGATTAATTCTGACGAGGAAGAAATGTTACTTTCTTGTGCAGAAGAAATAAATGGTATTTTGAAACAATTTGAACAAAAGTACGCTGTTTCTGACAAACAAGACGCGCTTGCAATGGTGACAATTCAGTTAGCTTTACGTGAAGCAAAGCTGAAAAAGCAAGTGAAAGATAACGAAGAAATGACAACAGAGCGCATTTCGAAGTTATTAGAATTGATTGATCAGTCAATCGCAAAATAAGAGAAGTTCTGACAGTTGTGAAACTGTCCACTAAACAATATTCCTACATTAGTTCTAGCTATTTTGGTTAACTCAACACTAGTTTTGTTACCGAGTGAACACCGTTCGGAAAGCGGGCCGCAACCTTTTAGGTTCATTTATTTGACAGCGGATACTTGACTGACGGACTAACTCAAATCCTGTTTACAGGAGTTAACTCAAAACATACTTTACTAATGTAGGTTTTTTTATATATAAACATTACATAATCTATGGACCCAATTATGACAATAATTATTGCAATTGTTACATTAATCATAGGTGCAGCGGTGGGATATTTCTTATCAAAAAAATCAGTTGATAAACAGAATCAAGAACTGATTGACGAAGCAACTCGCAAAGCACAAAATTTGATTAATGATGCTGAGAAAGATGGTGAAGCCATTAAAAAAGAGAAAATTTTTCAAGCCAAAGAAAAATTTTTAGAATTAAAATCTAAACACGAAGAAGTTGTTAATCAACGTGAAAGAAAAGTAGCTGATGCTGAGCTTAAAGTAAAAGAACGTGAAGAGAGAATCAAAACGGACTTAGCAGAAATTCAGAAACAAAAAGATCAGATTAAATCTGAGAAAGGAAATATACAAGCACGTACAGAGAAGCTTAACATTAAGCAAAAAGAAGTGGATACGATGCACAAAAAACAAGTAGAAATCCTTGAGAAAATTTCAAACTATTCTGCTGATGAAGCACGTGCTGAATTGATTGAAGTCTTGAAAGACGAAGCAAGAACGAAAGCACAAGCTCATATCCAAGAAATTATGGAAGAGGCTGAATTGGATGCGAAAAATGAAGCGCGTAAAATTGTGATTTCTTCTATTCAACGAATCGGAACAGAGCAAGCGATAGAGAATGCAGTTTCTGTGTTTAACATTGAATCTGATGAAATCAAAGGACGTATCATTGGTCGTGAAGGACGTAATATTCGTGCAATAGAAGCTGCTACAGGAGTTGAAGTGATTGTTGATGATACGCCAGAAGCGATTATTCTTTCATGTTTTGATCCTGTTCGTCGTGAAATTGCTCGTTTATCTTTGCACCGTTTAGTAACGGATGGGCGTATTCACCCAGCACGTATTGAGGAAGTTGTGGCAAAAACAACAAAACAAATTGAGGATGAAATTATCGAAGTTGGTAAGAAAACAATTTTAGATTTGGGAATTCACGGTTTACACAAAGATTTGGTTCGTATTGTTGGACGAATGAAATATCGTTCTTCTTATGGTCAAAACCTGTTACAACACTCTCGCGAGGTGGCAAATTTGGCAGGAACCTTGGCTGCAGAATTAGGATTAAATCCTAAGTTAGCGAAACGTGCAGGTTTATTACACGATATTGGTAAAGTTCCGGAGCAAGAATCTGAATTGCCTCACGCAATTTTGGGGATGCAATGGGCAGAGAAATATGGAGAACATCCAGACGTAATTAATGCAATTGGAGCTCACCACGATGAAATAGAGATGACTTCTTTAATTTCGCCACTTATACAAGTTGCCGATGCAATTTCTGGTGCTCGTCCAGGGGCTCGTCGTCAAGTTGTGGAATCGTATATGCAACGTCTGAAAGATTTAGAAGCTACGGCTCTTAACTTTGATGGTGTGGAAAAAGCATACGCTATCCAAGCTGGTCGTGAGTTGCGTGTGATTGTAGAAAGTGATAAAGTTGATGACACAAAAGCAGCTGAATTATCGTTCTTAATTTCGGATAAAATTCAAAACGAAATGACTTATCCAGGTCAAGTTCGTGTAACTGTAATTCGTGAAACACGTGCAGTAAATATTGCAAGATAAAATTTAGAATTTAATCATATTCTTTAGGCAAGTCTATAACAAGGCTTGCCTATTTTTTTGTTAAATTATAGAAAATTAATCCAAGTTATAGTTGTTGTTTTGATAAAAATTATTAAATTATAACGAATAAAAATTCAAAAATAATTAATTAATAATCAAATAATTAACAACTTGTTGATAACCTTTTTATTTTTTAAGATTACAAAATTTTTAATTGTAAAATCTTATCTTAATTTTGAAAGAATCGATGAGTAATTGAAACGAAAATGTAACCCTATTGAGGTTCAAATTTCTAAATAAAATAAAAGAACCAACTTCATTTATTTTGATGAAAGAATTCGTTTTTACCAAAGTTTATTAATCTAAAAAGTCCAAAAAACTATGTCTATTTTTGATAAAAGGGTAAATTATAAACCATTTGAATATCCTGAAATTTTAACCTTTACAGAAGCAATCCAAAAAGCATATTGGGTACACGGAGAAGTAGATTTTACTTCAGATATCCAAGACTATCATGCCAATTTAGATGATGCGAAACGCGAAATTCACAAACGTTCTATTTTATCAATTGCGCAAGTAGAGGTAACGGTAAAAGGATTCTGGGGAGATTTGTATCATTATTTTCCAAAGCCAGAATTGAATGGATTAGGTGCTACTTTTGCAGAATGTGAGTTTAGACATAGTGAAGCGTATTCGCGTATTTTGGAGGTAAATGGTTATTTAGATGAGTTTAATGTAGCCTTACAAAATCCAATTTTCAAAAGTTATAATACGTTTGTTGGAGAAATTATGCGTGACGAGAACAAATCAATTGTAGAGAAATTATTGTTCTTTGCATTGGTAATCGAAGATAGTTCGTTATTCTCGAAATTTGCAAATATTTTGGCATTTACACGTTTTGATGGTTTAATGAAAAATACAGCAAACATCATTGCTTGGACATCTACAGATGAGCAAATTCACGCAAATGCTGGGATTTATTTGATTAATAAAATTCGTGAAGAAGGTTTATTACCAGAGGAATTAGATCAAAATTGGGTAGAAACTGCTGTTCGTGGTTATATTGACCAAGAAGAAATGATGTTAGATTGGATTTTCGAGAAAGGAGAATTTGGTTATTACTCAAAAGCAGATTTATTAAACTATATGAAATACCGTATTGATGAAGCAATTGCTAAAATTGGATACAAAAAAATATTTCATATTTCCCAAGAACAGTATAAACCGATGGCTTGGTTTGAGGAAGAAGTTTTTGCGAGTAGTTTAGACGATTTTTTCGCAAAAAGACCAGTAGATTATACTAAACATGACAAAAGTATTTCGGCAGACGATTTATTTTAAACCGCCAAAACTTTTTATCAAAAACACAACTATAAATAAAATTATTTAACAATATCACATCATTATAAATTCTAAAGCTATGGACAATCCAATACCACACGACGACATTCAAAATATATTTTTTGACGGTGAAGCACCAAAATTATGGTGGAAAAACTCTGAATCTGAACAAATTTTGAATAGAGGTTATTTATTGAAAGGGGAAACAGTTGAAGGAGCTATAGATCGTATCACGGCTGCGGCTGCAAAACGTTTATATAAACCAGAATTGCAAGAATCTTTCAAAGAAATGATAGAAAGAGGTTGGATGAGTTTATCATCTCCAATTTGGGCAAATATGGGAACAGAGCGTGGTTTACCAATTTCTTGTTTCAATGTTCATATTCCAGATAGTATTGAAGGAATTACGCATAAATTAGGAGAAGTTATTATGCAAACTAAAATCGGTGGTGGTACTTCTGGTTATTTTGGTGAATTGCGTGAGCGTGGAGCGGCGATTACAGATAACGGAAAGAGTAGTGGTGCTGTTTCGTTTATGGAATTGTTCAATTCTGCGATGAATGTGGTTTCTCAAGGTTCTACACGTCGTGGAGCTTTTGCGGCTTATTTGGATATTGATCATGATGATATCGAAGAATTTTTGAAAATTAAATCGATAGGAAGTTCAATTCAGAATTTATTTTATGGTGTTTGTGTGCCAGATTATTGGATGCAAGAAATGATTGATGGAGATGCGGATAAACGTCAAATTTGGGCGAAAGTTTTAGAATCACGTCAAGAAAAAGGATTACCATATTTATTCTTTACAGATAACGTAAATAAAAATAAACCACAGGTTTACAAAGATTTAGGAATGTCAATTAATGCTTCTAATCTTTGTTCAGAAATTATGTTGCCTTCATCTGCTGATGAATCATTTATTTGTTGTTTATCTTCTATGAACTTAGAGCTATACGATGAATGGAAAGATACTGAGGCAGTACGTTTAGCAATTTTCTTTTTAGATGCAGTTTTACAAGAATTCATCGAAAAAACAGAAGGAAATCATTATTTAGCATCAGCTAATCGTTTTGCAAAACGTCACCGTGCATTAGGTTTAGGTGTATTAGGGTGGCACTCTTACTTACAACGCAACATGATTCCTTTTGAAGGAATGGAAGCGAAATTACGTACAACAGAAATTTTCAAGCATATTCAATCTAAAGCAGATAAAGCTTCGGAAGAATTAGCTCGTATTTATGGTGAACCAGAGGTTTTAAAAGGCTACGGACGTCGTAATACAACAACTTGTGCAATTGCACCAACTACGTCTTCTTCTGCGATTTTAGGACAAACTTCTCCAGGAATTGAGCCGTTTGCTTCAAATTATTACAAAGCAGGTTTATCGAAAGGAAACTTTATGCGTAAGAATAAATATTTGACTAAATTATTACAAGAAAAAGGAATCGATAACGAAGATATTTGGCGCGAAATCATGTTGAATGGTGGCTCTGTGCAACATTTAGAACAATTGACAAAAGAGGAAAAAGATGTGTTCAAAACATTCAAAGAAATTTCTCAATTAGAAATTGTTCAACAAGCAGCGATTCGTCAAAAATATGTAGATCAATCGCAGTCATTAAACCTAAATATTCCACCAGATTTACCTGTGAAAGAAGTTAACCGTTTGATGATCGAAGCTTGGCAATTAGGTGTAAAAACATTGTACTATCAGCGTTCACAATCAGTTTCTAAGGAATTAGTTGCAAACTTAGTTTCTTGTTCTTCTTGTGAAGCTTAATAGGAAATGATATATTTTATTACAAATAGAAAATCCGCTCATTGAGCGGATTTTTAGATTTTATGAATTTTTTAGATTTAGTTATTATTGAACAAAAATTTACTGATTTAAAGTCGTTGAAAAGAACGGCTTTATTAATTAATATTATTGGATGCATTTTAGGTTTGAGTACATTAGTTTTTCAGTTTTTTAATGAAATTTTAATTTATTTATCTTTTGTTTATCCTATTTTTTGCATCATTTTAGTTAGATATTATCGAGGTTTGATCTCAATTGAGCCTGAAATTAGACCAAATCTTCCAACAATTTCTATAGGTTTTATGTTATCTTGTTTTGGATTAATCATTAGAACTGCTATGGATTACAATGTCTTAGATTATAAAAATGTATGGGTTCCTTCGAGTGTTATAGCGTTATTAATCTTAATAATCTATTATTTTAATCAATTTAAAATATTGATTTACAACAAGAAAAATTTTGTTTATAATGTTTTTATCATAATATTAATTGAAGTATTTTCTATTTATTCTGTTATATTCATTAATTGTAAGTATGATCAATCTACTCCTCAAATTTATGAAACTCAGATTTTGAAAAAAATTAAGAAAAATAGTAAAGGAGGTAGTAGTTATTATTTAATAATTGAAGATTGGAACAATACATTTATAGAAAAAGAGATAAAAGTAGATTATAAAAAGTATTACTCAAGTTTTGAAGGAGAAAAGCTTAAAGTAGCAGAAAGACGAGGAAGATTTGATATACCTTGGTCTTATTTTATTGAGTAATTATCATCTAAAAGACTCGTTACAAATTGTAACGAGTTTTTTTGATTGAATAGAAGTATTTTACTTCTTACTATCTTGCGCTCCGAAAACCTGTTGTAACAACGATGTTGTACGCAAAGCTTTATTCCCGCGAATTCCTTCTTCTTTTTCTGCAACCATGTTAAACACACCATTTATTGTTTGTTGTGTTACATAAGCATTCAGGTTTGGATCAATTTGATTTCCAGTTAACGTATTGTATTTTGTAATCAAATTATTCCAAACTTTATCCGCACTAACTTTACCTAAAGACGCTTCCACTTTTGGTTGAAAAGCCTTTGTTAAATCAGATGTTGTTTTTAGTTTTAAATAATTGGTAGCCGAATTATTTCCTCCTAATAAAATATCTTTCGCATCTGTAATTGTCATTGATGTCACAGCGTTTACGAAAATAGGAGCAGCTTCAGAAACAGCATCTTCAGCAGCAGAATTCAATAATTTGATTCCTTTATCCGCCAAACTTCCCATTCCTAAAGAACGCAAAGTTTTTTCTACATTTTGTAATTCTTCTGGCATCAAGATTTTTGCAACTGAATTATTATAAAAACCATTCTTTTGACCCAATGATTTTATTCCGTCCGTTAATCCTAATGACAAAGCTTCTTTCAATCCAGAGGCAACAGTTGCGTTAGATAAACCATTTAACTTTGTTAAGGATTCTGCAGAAATTGTTTTAGATTCTGTTGAACCATTTACAACTTTTATTGAATCAACTTTTACTGTTGAATTATTTTGTGTTGTCGTTTGAGTGTTTACTTTTTCGACTTCTTTTTTTAATGTTCCAAAAATTGATTTCAAATCTTGTGCTTTTGAATTTACTGCAAACGCTGAAATCAATGTTAAACTTAATATGATCTTTTTCATTTAGATTTTTTCTAAAAAATATTTCAGTTGGTTAATTCAATTATCTGACCAAAATTTAAAACTCACTTACAAAATGTAATTTCACTGACGGAAATTTATCTTGCGTCATTTGAATTGTAAAAGCAGAATCTGCTAAAAATACCAATTGATTGAATTTATCTCTTGCTAAATAACGTTGTTTAACACGTTTGAATTCTAAGAATTCTTCTGATTTTTCATCTTCAACTTCTACCCAACACGCTTTGTGAACAGAGAAAGGTTCGTACGTTGCTTTTGCACCATATTCGTGCTCCAAACGATATTGGATAACCTCATATTGCAGTGCACCAACGGTTCCGATAACTTTACGATTATTCATTTCTAATGTAAATAACTGCGCAACACCTTCGTCCATTAATTGATCAATTCCTTTTTCCAATTGTTTTGCTTTCATTGGATCAGCATTGTTGATGTAACGGAAATGTTCTGGGGAGAAAGCTGGAATTCCTTTGAAAGAAAATTTTTCACCTTCTGTCAACGTATCACCAATTCTAAAGTTTCCTGTATCGTGTAAACCAACGATATCACCCGCAAACGATTCATCAACCACTTCTTTTTTATCAGCAAAGAAAGCATTTGGCGCAGCGAATTTCATGTTTTTACCTTGGCGAACGTGGAAATAGTTGGTATTACGTTCAAATTTACCAGAAACGATTTTGATAAAGGCTAAACGGTCGCGGTGTTTCGGATCCATATTCGCATGAATTTTGAACACGAAGCCAGAAAATTTATTTTCATAAGGTTCGACAATTCTCAAATCTGTTTCTTTAGATTGTGGAGTTGGTGCAATATCAACGAAAGCGTCTAACAATTCGCGAACACCAAAATTATTAAGAGCAGAACCGAAAAATACAGGTTGTAAATTTCCGTCCATATATTCTTGCATATCAAATTCTGGATAAACTCCGTCAATTAAATCAATCTCATTACGAAGATTTTCGGCGTAAGTTGTTCCAATTAATGTGTCTAAATCTGGACTTGATAAATCCTCAACTTTCGTTGTTTCAGAAATTTTTTGTTTATTATCTCCAGAAAAAATATTGATGTTTTTCTCCCAAATATTATAAATTCCTTTGAAAGTTGCTCCAATACCAATCGGCCAAGAAAGTGGTGTAACTTGTAAGTCTAGTTTTTGTTCTACTTCGTCCATTAAATCAAACGCATCTTTTCCTTCGCGGTCCATTTTGTTAATGAAAACCAACATCGGAATTTTGCGCATACGACAAACTTCTACCAATTTGATTGTTTGTTCCTCAACCCCTTTTGCAACGTCGATTACCACAATCGCAGAATCTACGGCAGTTAGTGTACGGAAAGTGTCTTCGGCGAAATCCTTGTGACCAGGCGTATCTAAGATATTAATCTTTTTTCCTTTATATTCGAATGCTAAAACTGAAGTAGCAACCGAAATACCACGTTGGCGTTCAATTTCCATAAAATCGGAAGTTGCTCCTTTTTTAATTTTGTTACTTTTTACGGCACCAGCTTCTTGAATTGCGCCTCCAAAAAGTAATAACTTCTCTGTTAAAGTTGTTTTACCAGCATCGGGATGGGCGATAATTCCAAAGGTTTTTCTTTTATTTATTTCTTGTTCTAAAGACATCTTAATCAAATTTTCAGGTTGCAAAGATAGTTTATCTCACGAAAATTAGAAACATTATGGTTGATAGAATATTCTAAAGTAAATTGCGTTATTCTAAAAATAGTTGACGAAAGACGTATGAAAAAGATATTTTACTTTTTATTGTTGATGATTAGTGGGATTGTTTGGGGGCAGCATCTGTAATCTTCCCCTTGTTAAGAACACTTAAAAGTAGAGTTTTTATTTAATATTATTGTATTAACCCGTAGTGCATTTA
>NZ_DKSQ01000075.1:0-32029 GCF_002472765.1 Empedobacter sp. UBA7252 | reverse complement strand
TAACAAGGGGAAGATTACACCCAAATAAATATCTGACCATAATAAGGAAATATTCAAAATTATATTTATCATCATTTTTAGAGAAGATAACAATTGAATCAGAGAAGTTAACGATATACACTTCAGTATCACTATAGCATCCATCAAGATGAGTACTATAATTTGTTTTTTCTATACTTTTTTTGAATTTGTTAATAGAGGTTAATCTAGAATAAATTTCATCATGAGTATTTCTCATAATACTATCTTTGAAACCTAATATATCTAAAAAAGCTACAAAACGAAAATCAGTTGTTTTCCAATTTGTTTTTATTGTATTAGTCATTAAATCTTGATTTTATTTACTTTTAAAATAGTTAATAATATTTTTTTTTACACTCAAATATACCAAAAAATCACAATCAAACCCCTTATTGTAAAACTACAATCCTACAAATTTTCTCCCACTTTTGCTCGTGTTTTCTTTTACTAATTGTCAAAAAAGAATATATAAATAACGTTGCATAACCCAAAAAGCTCCTGAGAGGAGCTTTTTTTGTGGAGTATATACTATTTTAAAAACTAAGGTTTTCACTACTTCGCATTCTACGTAAGCATAAAAAAAAGCAGTAATCATATAAAATACTGCTTATATAGCTTAAAACTAAACTTCGATAACTCCATAAGAATTAAAAGCTAACTTCGGTTCCGTTCAACAGGCTTCCATCTCATGCCCTCTGGGCAAGACGAAAGCTTAGTTATTGTGCGACGTTTTTATTCTAAACAGATGTGTTTTAACTTACCCGAGTCCTCGGTTGATTATAAACAGGTGTGTTTTACCTTATCCGAGTCCTTGGTTGATAACAAAGAAATTTATTTTTAACTATAATTAGTGAGTTTTAGACGAATTAAAACGTTTATTTTTGGCGTAATATTAATTGAGACTTTCTAAAAAATGAAAAAACTATTTTTATTGACAACATTCTTTATGGTGTCAGCACTTTTTGCTCAACAAGCGACTAATACGTTAGAAGGCGTTTTTACAACAAAAGCAAAAGATGAATTATATAATCCATTGAAATTTGATGGAAAAGGAAAAGTAACCATCAATGAGTTTGGAGAAGATGGATACGAATTTTTTGAACGAAATGATTCGGTTGTCATTTTTGTAGAGAAAACAGTTTTTATCTTCAAAAAAGAGAAAAATCAATTAAAAGGAATTTCAGATTGGGTAGATAAAAAAGTATATAAATCAAATTTGAAATCTTTCGAAAATAAACCTCAATCAGATTCTAAATTAGCACAACGTGCAAATTGGATGGCAGAGAATTATGATATTAATTTTAAAAATAATGCAACCTATTTGTTTGATTTTGATGAAGAAAGTTTAACTAAAAAATTAAAAGAAAATGAAGCTGCAAATGCAAAACTGTGTAAAGAAGGTTTTGATGAAAGTTGTAAAGTAGTTTTTGCCTATAAATTTGCTGAACAATCTGGTGGTGTTTTCGAAACATTAAGTGCAACAGAAGAGTTGAAATTAAAACCAAATAAAGAGTTACAGCAATTAGCACAACGTGTGATTGATTTAGGAAATCCAGATGGATACGGATTATTTTATACGTATTACTATTTTACAGGAGAAAAGGAAAAAGCGGAAGAGTTTTTACAAAAAGGATTAGATTTAGGATCTAAGTATTGTACAGAGATTTCATTAAATTCTGCTTTAAGTGAATTTGGAGAAGGCTTACAATCGGAAGTAGAAGAATCAGAAGATTAATTCGAACAAATTATCATATAAAATAAAAGCTCAACATTAGTTGAGCTTTTTGTTATTTAGTCAATAAATATTTTGCAACAGCATGATAAGCTGGTAACGAATACGGGTCGTTCGCACTATTCGATGCAACCGGATTGGAAGCAAATCGCACAATAACCATTTCCGCTTTTGGATCAACATAGATCGCTTGACCATGAACGCCACGCGCCATAAATGCTTGATGCTCATTATTGGTTACCCACCACATATCTTTGTAGCTCCAGCCTTTTAGAAGTTTATAATCTGCCTTTGCAAAAGCTTTTTGATTTCCTCCTTTTTTTATTTCGTCAACCAATTTTTTAGGCAAAATTTGATGATTATTAAAGTAACCATTGTTTCTTATCATTTCTCCAAACATTGCCAAATCTCTAAGGTTTGCATTAAATCCACCTCCTGCAAAAGCAATTCCAGCACCATCAATCTGGTAATATCCATCAAAGTTAGTTCCCAACGGTTGCCAAAATTTTTCAGATAGAATTTGAGCCAAAGGTTTATTCAATACTTTTGTAATAATCCAACCCATCACATCAGTATTCACTGTTTTATAACCAAAAGCTTCGCCATGTTTACCATTTTTCTTGACTGTTTTTAGATAATCATAATAATTTGTAGGTCCATTATAATTAGCAGGTTTAGGAAAAGGATTTCCAGCAGCCGAAAAAGCCCACACTTCTGCATTCGGATCGCTGTAATCTTCACTATACTGTAAAGCTGTGGTCATGTCCAAAACTTGACGAATCGTAGCATCACCAAAAGCTGAGGTTTTCAATTCAGGAATATAATCACTACATTTTTTATTCTCATCTAGAATACCTTCGGCAACTAACATTCCGCCCAATGTACCCGTTAAGGTTTTACTAACCGACATCAAGGTATGAGTTCCGTTTTTGTTTAGTTCTCCAAAGTAATTCTCATAAACAATAGCGCCTTTGTGTAAAACAATAATTCCATCGGTATAATTTTTTTGCAAAGATTCTTTCCATGTCATAGTTTCTTTAGTTTCTAAAGGAGTAAAAGTCACATTATCGATAGATTGATCCAATTTAGTTGCCCAGTATATCTGTTTTCTTGTGCCGAAGCAACATTTACAGTTGGGAAAAACTCGCGCATATGACAAACGCTGTAACGCAAAGCCGGAAAGTTAAAAAAGCTACCATCTATAGCGGACAAAATATCTTCTTTTGCAGGTGGAAACCCTTTCATCCAATTAAAATTCTTTGGATCCGATTGCTCTGCAGTCAAGAATTGTTGTCCATAATTCATTTGCGTCATCACTAAAATTAAACAAACTAATATTTTTTTCATAGTTGTACTATCTATTTGGTTGATAAATGAAGTAGAGGAGAAGCTTGCTTCTCAAATTTACGAAAACCATTTTAAACTTTATTTTATTAAAAATCGGTGAATTCGAAAGAATAATAAGGTCAAATAACAAGACGAATTCACCGACAAGTTTTGAAGTATTCGATTGATTAGATCTCAACTTCTCGTTCAGAATTTGTGCAATTACTATGAACGATATAATCGATTAGTTTTCCGTTTTCAAAACACAACATTAAATCTTCTTCATAAATTGATGTATGTGTCAATTGGTTAAATTGTAATAATTTTCCTTGTGAGATTTTAATGATTCCAGAATACCAGCTCGCAAAAACTTCTTCTCTTCTCGGAAACAAATAATTCAATTCAACTTCATCCAAACCATCCAAATATCCTCTGAAATTAATCAAAAACAATTCGTCATTTCTCAATTCCCATTTCCCATAATATCCTCTCCAGCATGTTGGCGAAGGTGGAGTAAAATAAGGTGGATGATTTAATTCTCTAAAATAATGATGTAATGGTTGTTCGGCTATAATATATTGTTGGTTGTCGATTAATAAAATTTCTCCTATTTGCGCGATCATTTTTTCTTATGGTTTATTCAAATGTAAAATAGCCATTCGAATAAATGAAAAATCAATAGTGCTAATTTATCAAAATAATAAAAATTGACCGACTAAAATAAATAGTTGAAAATTATTTTGTCTTTAAATGATAAATTCGTATTTATTATTTATTTAAGAGTTATTCTTTCACCTTGTTGAGGGAAAATATAATTGATGTTATATGGATTATCTTTTAACAATTCGTCTTTAATTTTTTGCTCATAATCATCTTTTGGCTTGATATGAGTAACGATAATTGTTAAACCTTTCAACTTACTTTTTCCAACTTCTTTCGCTAATTCGTTTAATTCTTCGTTCATTAATTTGGGGGTTAAATGACCAAATAATAATTTTTCGGGTTGAGAATTCGGAAAAGAAACTTCTAACATCATTGTTTTTAATTTTCCTGATTTAATTTTAGGTGAAATTGCTTTCCAAATAGTTGATAAGTTTTGAGTTTTTTCGATACGATCAGCTCCTGTATCACCAAAATATAAGACTGCATTTGAACCATTTTCGACTAATATTGCCGAACTTTTTAAAGGGTTTACATGACTCAATTCGTAAATAGTTCCTGTAAAATTAGTTCCTTCTATTGTGAAAGGCATTCCTATTTTTGCGTATTTGTAGTAATATTTATTCAAAATTGGCGATTCACCTTCATTGGCAAAATTTGCCCAAGCATCATTGGTAAAATATTTATTTTTTAAAACTGAAATTGTTTCAGAAATACCATAAATAGGCTTGTTAGAATCTTCTGGAGAATTAATAATCATGCCTGAAAGATGATCCAAATGTCCATGTGAAATAAAATATCCTTTGATATAGTTTTTCAGAATTTTATTGTTTTGTTCTTCAAAAGTACCTTTCTCTATTGCTTTATTGATTCCAGAAAGAATTGTTCCTGCATCCAATGCTAAATAGCTGTTTGTTGTTTCTTCACCAATCAAATAAGATGAAAGATTGCTTTCATTGCTACCTCCATAAACACCAAGTGGAACAATCTGAATATTTTGTGCTGATGCAATCATCGAAATTCCGAATCCAATACTTAATAGATATTTTTTCATAAAAAGAATTTTAACAAAAATACAACTGAAAAGTATTATTAAACTAAAATATCCCCATAGTTTCTAAAAACTTTAGTATTTTCACATTTCTTTAAAAATTAACGCATAAAAATTAGTTAGAATGAAATCGAAATTATCTACTAAAATATTGAAAAATTATGCGACTCAACTGATGATGAAAAAAGCAATGTATGCAGCTGCAATTGCTTTATTGGCAACGAATGTTGATGCGCAAAAGAAACCTCTTGATTTGACTGTTTTTGATGAATGGCAATCAATCGGAATGAAAGAATTATCAAATAATGGTTCGTGGGTTGCTTATCAAGTATATGCACAAGAAAGCGATAATACATTGAATTTTTTTGGACTGAAAACAGATAAAAATCTAAGTTTTCATAGAGGAGAACAAAGTGTTTTTACAGCAGATTCTAAGTTTGCCGTTTTTAAAATTCGACCTTTTTACAAAGATTTGAAATTGGTTCGAATCAAAAAGAAAAAGGAACATGAAATTGCTAAAGATTCAATCGGAATATTAAATCTTGCAACAAATCAAGTCGAGAAATTACCAAATATAAAATCATTCAAAACACCGAAAAAAGGAGGTTCTCTTTTAGCTTATTTATTAGAAAAAGAAGAAACGAAGAATGATAAAAAAGACAAGTCAGATTCTACAAAAACGAAGGATAAAGTTGCAAAATCAGCTGGAAAAGATAAGAAAGATACGCCGTTAGAATTGGTGTTGAGAAATTTGATTTCAGGTCAGAGAAAATCATTCAAAAATGTGATGAATTATGAGTTTAGCGAGAATGGTAAGCAATTAATTTTTTCGACTAAACAAGAGAAAAAAGATAGTTTAGATAAAACTAAATATGGTGTTTTCTTAGTGAATACAGCAACGTTTGTTCAAAAACAATTGGTAGATACAATTGGTGATTTTAAACAATTTGCGTTTGATGAATTAGCAAATAAAGTCGCTTTTGTTGGAACTTCTGACGAAGAGAAAAAGGAAAATAAAACATATTATTTATATTATTCTACAACAAATAATCCGCAACAAATCAGGAAATCTGAATTGTTAGGATTGAAAAAAGATTGGCAAGTTTCAGAAAATCGTCAACCAAAATTTAGCAAAGATGGAAATTCTTTGTTCATTGGTTTGATGCCGAAATTAGCAGAAAAAGACACAACTTTGATTGCTGATGATCATGCAAAAGTGGATGTTTGGAGTTACAAAGACGATTTTATTCAACCACAACAATTGAAGAATCTTGAGCGTGAGAAAAAACGTTCGTACCTATCTGTGATTGATTTATCGAATCCTGTAAAAGTGACACAATTAGCGGATTTGGATATGAATCAAGTCGAGATTTTGAACGAAGGAAATTCAAATTTTGCTTTAGGAACTTCTGATAATGCCTATCGATTAAGCTTGAATTGGGATGTAACAGGTCGTAAAGATTATTATATCATTAATACGAAAACGGGAGAGCGTGAATTATTTGCAAAAGCTTTGGCTGGAAAAGTGGAAATGTCGCCGAATGGAAAATTTGCTGTTTTTTATAATGCCGAAAATGGATTATGGTCGAGCTATAATATCGAAACAAAGGAAACAAAAGTTCTGAATAAAAAGCTGAAAGTGAAATTTTATGACGAAGAAAATGATTCACCAACTTTAGCGCAAGAATATGGAGTTGCCTATTTTACTGATAATGACGAAACGGTTTTAATCAAAGATCGATATGATATTTGGGAGTTTGATTTGGTTGGAAAACGTCGTCCAGAAAATATGACAAATGGTTTCGGTCGTAAACATAATATTACGTTTGATATCAATCAATTAAATGATGATATTAAAACAATTAATCGAGATAATTTAGTTTATTTAGGTGCTTTTAATAATCAGAATAAACAATCAGGGGTTTATCAAACAATCATTTCGAAAGCAAAAAATCCTGAAGAAGTTGTCATGTCGAATACTTGGGGAACGCAAAAAATGAAGAAAGCGTTGAATGCCAACGAATTTATTTATACAAAAGAATCGTTCCGAAATTCGCCTGATGTTTATGTTTCAACAAATTTTAAAGATGAGAAAAAGATATCTGCAATCAATCCGCAACAAAAAGATTATTTATGGGGGAATGGTGAGTTGGTAACGTGGAAAACGTATTCAGGTAAAGATGCAACAGGAGTTGTGTATAAACCAGAGAATTTTGATCCAAATAAAAAATATCCGATGATTGTTTACTTCTACGAAAAACTTTCGGATAATTTGAATCGTTATCAAGCGCCTGCGCCAACGCCTTCTCGTATTAATCACACATATTTTGTAAGTAACGATTACATTGTGTTTACACCAGATATTTCATATACAATTGGTCATCCTGGTAAATCTGCCGAAGATTATATCAATTCTGGAGTAGAAGCGTTGAAGAAAAATACGTGGGTAAATGGAAGTAAAATCGCTATACAAGGACAAAGTTGGGGAGGTTACCAAGTTGCACATTTGATCACTGCAACCAATATGTATGCTGCTGCTTGGACGGGTGCGCCTGTTGTTAATATGACTTCTGCTTATGGTGGAATTCGTTGGGGGACGGGTATGAGTCGTCAATTTCAGTACGAACAAACGCAAAGTAGAATCGGTAAAACCTTGTGGGAAGCGCCGGAATTATATATCGAAAATTCGCCTTTGTTTAATATGCCAAAAGTTACGACGCCAGTTGTAATCATGCATAACGACGAAGACGGTGCTGTTCCTTGGTATCAAGGAATTGAAATGTTTATGGCATTGCGTCGTTTACAAAAACCAGTTTGGATGTTAAATTATAACGGAGATGATCATAACTTGATAAAACGTGCGAATAAAAATGATATTCAACAACGTCAAGTTCAATTTTTTGATCATTATCTGAAAGATAAACCTGCTCCGAAATGGATGACAGAAGGTGTTTCTGCAATTAATAAAGGTATTGATTGGGGATTTGATCTAGAGAAATAATTATAGTAAATATTTAAAAGCGACCAATTTGGTCGCTTTTTTTGTCAAAAGAATTTCTTACAACACAATTATATTGTTAAATTTACATTTCATGTATAATTAACTTCTTGAAAAAGTTTTAATTTAGAGGGATAATTGCACTGAATATGAATACTAATAATCGACAAATTGTTTATATCCATGGACTAAATAGTTCGGCAAATTCAACCAAATTCAAAACTATTCTAAAAAATTATCCTTCAGCTATTTGTATTGAATGGAAAACGGAGGACAATATTGCAACTATTTTATTTGAAGCTTACGAACATTTAAAAGGTTTGGTAAATGATTTGGCAATTATAGGAAGTTCTACTGGAGGGAATTTTGGTTGGCAATTGCAACAAAAATTAAAGGAAAATGGAAAATCGAGTGAATTAATTTTGTTAAATCCTTTGGTTGATGTGTCGATGAAAGTCGAAAATAATTTTCCAGAAAATCTTTCGCAATATTTAGTGGATATGAATCGTTTCGAAAATACAACGGTTTTTCTTTCTGTACATGACGAAGTTTTGGATTTTGAAAAACTAAAAACTTTCTTTGAAATTCAACAAAATATCTTTCCACAACAAATCGAAATCATAGAAATTGATGACAATCATCGAATACGTAACTTCGAGTCATTGTTAACGTTAATTTAATTTACGCATTACAATTATTTAATTTTATTAACTGCATTTTTGCACACGAATCAAGAAATAAATAAATAAACATGAGGCAATTTTTAATATTAATACTTATTGTATTTTCAATCAGTTCGTATGCGCAAGTAAAAGATTCTACAGAATCTAAAAAGAAAACTGTACAGGATTTTAAGAATATGATGTCGCCTTATTACAGCTATGGTAACGGATTGGGAATTACTTCTCCAGATAGTCTTTATCAGGTCAATATTAGATTTCGTATGCAAAATCGCATTAGTTATAATCATAATGATGGAGAAGAAGATAATATTGATGGACAAATTCGTCGTTTAAGATTGCGTTTTGATGGATATATCGGAGATCCAAAATTTGGTTATTCGATGCAATTATCTTTTGCAGCAGGTGATGTAGGAAAAGCAGAAGAGGGTAAGAATACAAATATTATTCGTGATGCGATGATTTTCTATTACCCAAATAAACATTGGAGTTTAGGATTTGGTCAAACAAAACTTCCAGGAAATAGACAACGTGTTAATTCTTCTGGAGCATTACAATTAACGGATCGATCTATCAATAATGCAGATTTTAATATCGATCGCGATTTTGGATTTCAAGTCTTATACAATAAAAGAAATCAAGAAAAATTCTCTTATATTTTGAGAGGAGCTATTTCTACTGGTGAAGGGCGAAATTGGACAAGTTTTAAGGATACTGGTTTAGCTTATACAGGAAAAGTTGAGTTGTTTCCACTTGGAGAATTTACAAAAGGTGGAAGTAATTATGAAGGTGATTTAGTTCACGAACAAACACCAAAATTGATGATTTCGGGAGCTTATAGTTACAATGATAGAGCACATAGAACAGCAGGAATGTTAGGAGATGATATTGTAGGTGGAGGAACAGCTAATATAAAATCATTGTTTTTGGATGTGATGTTAAAATATCGTGGATGGAATTTGATGTATTCTTATATGAATCGTAATTCTGATAATGTGTTATTTTATAACCCTACAGATATTTCTGATTTTAATTATATCTATAATGGAGAAGGAATGGATTTTCAAGGTTCATACACATTCCCGAAACACTGGGAGGTGATAGGACGTTATTCAACTCAAACAGTAGATAAAGAAATTTTTGAGTTTACACCGAATACAAATCAATACACATTAGGTTTGACAAAATATATTTGGGAACATGCTTTCAAATTACAAGCAGAATTTACGTATGAACAACAAAAATTCTATAATTTAGAAAAGAAAAACAACTGGTACGCGCGTTTTCAGATAGAAATTGGGATTTAAGATATCTTATTGTAAATTAAATATTTTAGAATAAAATAAAGGTTTGATATTTGATAATATTTAATAAATTTGCAGTCAAATATCAACCTATGCAATCCAATAAAAAAAGAAAAAGTTTAAATCGAAATGTAGAGTTCGGAACTAAAAAAGTGCAATTTAAAGATGTAATTATTGTCGCAATATTAATCTTCGTAATTGTTTTAGCAATTTTGAAATTTATAAATTAATTATAAAACAAAAAACCACTTCAATTGAAGTGGTTTTTTGTTTTATTTCTTTTTGATGGAAACTAATTTTGAATCTTCTTTGCAAATTTCTAATACAAAATCATAATCCTTTGTATTGTCTTTGCTTTTATAGTTTGCCAAATATTCTCTACAAGGAACTTGATCTTTTTTCGAGTGATCAAAATCAACTTTACTTCTTTTGAATAATTCTTTTTTCAAGAATGTCGAATCTAAATTTTCTGCTTTTAAAAATGCTTGAGCTTCTGGTGAAATAGCTAA
Source organism: Empedobacter sp. UBA7252 (assembly GCF_002472765.1). Taxonomy (NCBI): domain Bacteria; kingdom Pseudomonadati; phylum Bacteroidota; class Flavobacteriia; order Flavobacteriales; family Weeksellaceae; genus Empedobacter; species Empedobacter sp. UBA7252. The sequence goes on along the minus strand of NZ_DKSQ01000075.1, from coordinate 21,748 downwards.
TCTTTTTGAAAAAGCTTCATCCAAAACTCTTGCATTTGGAAAGTAATTACATGAGAAAGCACGAGGTCCAAACGCCATAGCGACGAAAACTAACCCAATTCCAACTCCCATCAAATACTTCATAAATCTTTGCGTAAACGTCATATGATCAATAAATTAATGTCGTGAAATGGTAAATCAAACCAATCACATAAGTTCTTTTTTACAATTCTTCCTTTGTACAAATATACGCCATTTCTTATAGTTTTATCCGATTGTACTACATTCGAAAAACCAGATTCTTCAGAAATTTGGAATAAATACGACAAGAAATAATTGCTCAACGCTTTGGTAGAGGTGCGTGCGACGCGAGAAGTGATGTTAGAAACTGCATAATGAATTATATCATTCTTAATAATGATCGGATGATCGTGAGTTGTTAATTCAGATGTTTCGAAACATCCACCTTGATCAATGCTCACATCAATAATTACAGCGCCAGCTTTCATATTTTGTACCATCATCTCAGTTACAACACAAGGTGTACGCGTTTCTCCGCGAAGTGCACCGATTGCTAAATCGCAACGTCGCAAAGCTTTTCCTAATTCTTTTGGATCTAATGTAGAAGTAGAAACTCGTTGTCCTATATTTTGTTGTAATCGTCTTAATCTCGTTAATGAATTATCAAAAACACGAACCGAAGCACCTAAACCTAAAGCTGTTCTTGTCGCATTTTCTGCAACCGTTCCAGCTCCAAGAATCACAACTTCTGTTGGTCGAACACCTGTTACGCCACCCATCAAAATTCCGTTTCCTCCGTTTGTAGAAGACATCAATTCACTTGCGACCAAAATTGCTGTTGTTCCAGCAATTTCACTTAATAAACGAACAACTGGTAAATGATTTTGTTCATCACGAATAAATTCAAATCCAACCGCATTCACACGTTTTGTAATTAATTTCTGAAAATATTCGCGTCTTAAAGTATTTGTAGGGACAGATGAAATAATCAAAGCATTTGGTTTTACCCAATCAATTTCATCTAAAGTAAGTGGACCAACTTTTAGAATAATAGGTTTCTCGAAAACAGCTTGCGTATTGTAAGAAATTTGCGCACCAGCTTCCGAATATTCTTTATCTGAATAATTTGCACTTTCTCCTGCTCCGGTTTCTATCGTAACTTGATGTCCATTATTGACTAAAATTTCGACTGCATCAGGAGAAAGACAAATTCTTTTTTCTTGATTATTTGTTTCTTTTGGAATTCCAATATCAAAGCGTTCTTTCTTATGAGGAATCTCTAAACGCTCGGGTTGAGGAATAAGATCTTCCTGAGAAAAAGGCGTGAAAATATTTTTTCCGTCCATATACTATTAACTAAAATTTAAATGACGAACGCCATCTACATTTTTCAATGTAATTGTGTGGTGCTCATCTGGTATAAAGTTAGCAATTTTATTTGGCCATTCCATTAAACAATATTGATTAGAATATAAATATTCTTCAATCCCAAAATCTAAGGCTTCATCTTCATGATTTAGACGATAAAAATCGAAATGATAAACTTTTCCTTTATCTGTTTCATATTCATTTACAATCGAAAAAGTCGGGCTCGAAACTTCATCATTTGTTCCCAAAGCTTTTACAAACTCTTTGATAAAAGTTGTTTTTCCAGCTCCCATTTCTCCTTCGAAAGTGATTAATTTATGCTGAAGTTGATCGATTATTTTTTGAGCAACTTCAGGTAATTCGTCTAAATTATTGATGATAAATTCCATTTAATTTTTTGGTGTTAAAACAACCATTGGGATAATTATTTCCTCCAACGAAATTCCACCGTGTTGGTAAGTGTTTTTGTAATAATTAACGAAATGATTGTAATTTTTTGGATACGTTAAAAATAAATTTTCTTTTGCAAAGATATACTTTGACGTAACATTAACCTTAGGTAAAAGGAATTTTTCTGGTTGCTCAACCGCCAAAACATCTTTTGGATCGTATTGCAATTGTTTCCCCAATTTATAACGCAAATTTGTACTCGCTTCTTTGTCGCCAATTACCTTCGTAGGCTCTTTTACGTAAATTGTTCCGTGATCGGTTGTTACAATAATTTTCATTTTTTCTTGCGCCGCTTTTTTCACAATTTCCATTAAATATGAATTTTCAAACCAATGTTTTGTGATCGAACGATACGTTTTATCATCACGAATAATTTCTCCAACAATTTTGTTGTCTGTTTTCGCATGCGAAAGAATATCGATAAAGTTATAGACAATTACATTCAAATTATTCTTTTTGTAATTATTAAAATCATCTGCAATTTTTTTCTCGAAATCAGAATTTAAAATTTTAAAATAATTATACGATAAATCGCCAAAACCAAGACGTTTTAATTGTTCTCCTAACAATTCTTTTTCGTACATATTTTTATTTCCTTCATCGGTATCATTCAACCAATATTCAGGATATTTTTTCTCAATTTCCAACGGCATTAAACCCGAAAAGAACGCATTTCTAGCATATTGCGTTGCCGAAGGTAAAATACTATAATATAAATTTTCGGCTTCTGAATTATAATAACGATTGAAAATTGGCTCAATAACTTTCCATTGATCGTAGCGTAAATTATCCACCATAATCAATAAAACATTTTTATCTTTTCCAAGATGAGGTCGAACCAATTGATTGAAAATTGTATGTGATAAAACGGGACGATCTTCGTCGTCGTGCAACCAATCTTCGTAATTACGTTCTATAAATTTGAAGAAAGCTGCATTTGCTTCACTTTTCTGATTTTCGATGATTTGAGAAAGTGCTGTATCTTCGATATTTTCAAGTTCAAGTTCCCAAAAAACTAATTTTTTATAAATCTCTTGCCAATCTTCAAAATCGCGTGCATTCATCATATCCATTGTGATATTTCTGAATTCCTGTTGATAATTAATCACTGTTTTTTCAGAAATAATTTTCGATGCGTCCAAAATCTTTTTCAAACTCAATAAAATCTGATTTGGATTAACCGGTTTAATTAAATAATCTGCTATATGTGAGCCAATTGCATCTTCCATGATATGTTCTTCCTCACTTTTTGTGACCATAATAACAGGAAGATTTGGACGCAATTCTTTAATTTTTGGTAAAGCTTCCAATCCGCTCAAACCGGGCATATTTTCGTCGATTAAAACCGCTGCAAAGCTCTCTTTTTCTATTTCTTCTAATGCATCAGTCGCATTATTTATCATTGTTGTATCGTATCCTTTCTTCTCTAAAAAAAGCTGGTGTGGTTTCAATAAATCGATTTCATCATCAATCCATAAAATTTTTATAGCCATTTGTTATATTTTTATTTTTTATATTGATTTCTACTTTTAGAATTATTCCAAATATAGCGATTACGGAAATGTTAAAATCAAAATTGTATGTTAAACAAAATTGTAGTTTTCCCAAAATTTGCGATGATTATTTAGCATAAATAATTCCAAAAATGATTTTTATCTAAAATATTTTATAAAAACCATTCTTAATCAAAAAAGTAACGTTCTGAATGAGTAAAAATTCTTATCTTTGCCGACAAAACAGTACGTTTGAATCCATTAAACAATAATAAGTTGAAGATAGTAAATGATCCAGTTCATGGATTTATTACGATTCCAAACGAGCTTATTTATCAGATTATTCAACATCCATATTTTCAGCGACTTCGTAGAATTACGCAAACTGGATTAACAGAAATGGTTTATCCAGGAGCGAGACATTCTCGTTTTCATCACGCTTTAGGTTGTATGCATTTGATGCAAAAAGCCTTAAATATTCTCAAAAGAAAAAACGTCGACATTACTCCAGAAGAAGAAAATGGAGCTTTAATCGCGATTTTATTGCATGATTTGGGACACGGACCTTTTTCTCATTCTCTTGAACATTCTATAATTAATGGTTCGCATCACGAAGAAGTTTCGCTTCGTTTGATGGAAGAATTGAATCAAATTTTTGATAATCGATTAGCTCTAGCTATTCAAATTTTTAAAGGAAATTATCCGAAAAAGTTCTTGTCACAATTAGTTTCGAGTCAGTTGGATTGCGATCGCATGGATTATTTGAAGCGCGATAGTTTTTACACAGGAGTGGTAGAAGGAAATATCAATCCGGAACGAATTATCTCAATGATGAATGTCTCGAATGATGAGTTGGTGATAGAAGCAAAGGGAATTTCGTCGGTCGAGAAATTTTTGATGGCGCGTATGTTTATGTACATGCAAGTGTATATGCATAAGAAATCGTTTACAGCAGAGAATTTTTTGATTAGCGTTTTGAGAAGAGCGAAAGAATTGACAAAAACGGGAGAAAATCTTTTTGCAACGTTTGCTTTTAAATACTTTTTAAAAGAAAATGAAGTTGGAAGTTTATCGAAAGAAGGTTTAGAAATTTTCACACGTTTGGACGACTCGGATGTTTTATCAGCGATAAAAGAATGGCAGTTTCATGATGATTTAATTTTGAGTAAATTATCAAAAAATATCATTCAGCGTACATTACCAAAATCATATTTGATGGATACAAAATTATCCGAAGAAGAAATTTTGGTTGAAAAAAATAGAGTAGAAAATGCTTTAGGAATTGATGATGCAAGTTATTTTGTGGAACAAACAACGATAAAAATTGTTCCGTACGAAAAATCAAAAAGTCCAATAAAGGTTTTATATAAAAATGGTGAGGTAAAAGAAATTTCGAGTTCAGAAAAAAGTTTGTTAACGCAATTTTTGCAACAAGAAATTACAAAATATCATTACCATAGCGTTTAAATATCGATTTGAAGAATTTGACAAAAAAGTTAAATAACTTAAATAATCATTTTATAAATTTAAGAATAATTATTAGTTTTGCAGACTATGAAATTTAAAGCTGCAGAGATTGCGCAATTATTGCAAGGAACCGTAACAGGTGATGCAAATGTAGAGGTTTCCACATTATCGAAGATAGAGGAAGGAAAAGAAGGTTCGATTTCGTTTTTGGCTAATCCGAAATACGAGCATTTTATCTATACAACAAACGCTTCTATTGTGATTGTGAGTAAGGATTTTGTGGCAACAGATTCTATTTCGTCTACATTGATTGTGGTTGAAGATGCATATCAAGCCTTTACAAAGCTGTTGCAGTATTACAATACGATAAAAAATAATAAAGTTGGAATAGAAGAATATACGAAAGTAAATTCTACTGCGCAACTAGGAGATAATGTATATGTTGGAAGTTTTTCTTATATTGGAGCTAATGTTTCGATTGGGAATAATGTAAAAATATATCCAAATGTAACGATTGGCGATCATGCTAAGATTGGTGATAATACCGTTTTACATTCAGGCGTACAAGTGTATGAAGAGTGTGAAATTGGTCAAAATTGTATCATTCATTCTAATGTTGTGATTGGTGCTGATGGTTTCGGTTTTGCGCCAAATCCAGATGGTTCTTTCGAAAAAATTCCTCAAATAGGAAATGTTTTGATTGAAGATAATGTCGAAATTGGAGCAGGATCAACAATAGATAGAGCAACAATGGGATCTACAATTATTCGTAAAGGAGTAAAATTAGATAACCAAATTCAAATTGCTCACAACGTTCAAATTGGAGAGAATACTGTTATTGCTTCGCAAAGTGGAGTAGCAGGATCTACAAAAATTGGACGTAATTGTATGATTGGAGGTCAAGTTGGTATCGCAGGTCATTTGACAATCGGAGATTTTGTACAAGTACAAGCTCAGAGTGGTATTAATGGTGATGTAGAAAGTAAAACGCAATTGTATGGTTCGCCAGCAATCGAAGCGTCAAGCTTTAGAAAATCTTATGTACATTTTAGAAAGTTTCCAGAAATTGTGAAACGAATCGATAAATTAGAAAAAGAGAACAAACAAAAGTAAAAGTTAATGTCTGATAAACAAAAAACTTTAGCGAATGAAGCCGTTCTAAAAGGTGTTGGCTTACATACAGGTAAATTTGTTACCTTAACATTTAGACCAGCCGAACCAGATACAGGATTTGTATTTGTTAGAACAGATTTAGAAGGTCAACCTCAAGTAGAAGCTGATGCACAGTATGTTGTGAGTACAGCCAGAGGAACAACTTTAGAGAAGAAAGGAGTTAAAGTACATACAACAGAGCACGTTTTGGCAGCTTTGGTAGGTATGGATATTGATAATTGTTACATTGAAATTGACAATGCGGAACCACCAATTATGGACGGTTCTTCTCGTTTTTTCGTTGAAGCAATAGAATCTGCTGGAATTGTAGAGCAAGATAAAGACAGAGAATATTATAGAATTAAAGAAATTGTAACGTATGTAGATCCAGAAACAGGATCAGAAATCACGGCGATTCCTGCAGATGAATACCAAGTTACAGCAATGGTAGATTTCGGAACGAAAGTTTTGGGAACTCAAAATGCAACTTTAACATCTATCAAAAACTTCAAACAAGATATCTCTCAAGCAAGAACATTTTGTTTCTTACATGAGTTAGAGCAATTGTTGGAAGCTGGTTTAGTAAAAGGTGGAGATTTAGACAATGCAATTGTTTATGTTGACAAAGAAATTACGCCAGAAACAAAAGAAAAATTATGTAAAGCGTTCAATAGAGATGATGTTTCTATTCGTCCGAATGGAATCTTGGATCACTTGACTTTACACTATCCAAATGAAGCTGCACGTCACAAATTATTAGATGTTGTGGGAGATTTGGCTTTAGTAGGTAAAAAATTGAAGGCTAAAATTATTGCAACAAAGCCTGGACATCATACCAATACAAATTTTGCAAAGAAATTAAGCAAACAAATTAAATTAGCGCAACGCAATAAAGTGCCAGAATTTGATTTGACAGCAGAACCAGTTTATGATATTAATGATATCATGAAGTTATTACCACATCGTCCACCATTCTTATTGATTGACAAGGTAATTTCTAAAAGTGCAACAGGTTTAATCGGCGTGAAAAATGTAACGATGAACGAGCCTTTCTTTGTTGGACATTTTCCTAAAGAACCTGTTATGCCAGGTGTATTGCAAATTGAAGCAATGGCACAATTAGGAGGGTTATTGATTTTAGGAGAATTAGAAAATCCTCAAGATTATTCAACTTATTTCATGAAAATTGAAAGTGCTAAATTTAAACGCAAAATTATTCCAGGTGATACATTGGTGTTTAAATTAGAGTTGGTTGAACCAATTAGAAGAGGAATTGTTCATATGCAAGGAATTGGATATGTAAACAATCAAATTGCTGTGGAAGCAGAAATGATGGCAGTTATTACAAAAGAATAATTAAAGAAATGGAAGTTATGAATCATCCGATGGCATATGTTCATCCAACTGCAATAATAGGTGAAAATGTTACAATCAGCCCTTTCTCTTCTGTTTACGAAGATGTAGAAATTGGTGATGGAACATGGATTGGTCCTAATGTAACAATTATGTCAGGAGCACGTATTGGAAAAAATTGTAAAATTTATCCAGGTACGGTAATTTCTGGTGAGCCTCAAGATTTGAAGTACGAAGGTGAAAAAACTTTAACATATATTGGTGACAATACAACAATTCGTGAATGCGTTACTGTAAACAAAGGAACTAATGCATTAGGTTATACTAAAATTGGTGACAATTGTTTGATTATGGCAACTGCACATATCGCGCACGATTGTGTTGTAGGAAATAATGTCGTAATCGTAAATGCGGTTGGTTTAGCAGGACATATAGAAGTTGGAGATTTCGCTTTTATTGGTGGTTATAGTGCAGTTCATCAATTTACAAAAATTGGAGAACATGCTTTTGTAGCTGGTGCGACACAAATTCGTAAAGATGTTCCTCCGTATGTTAAAGCTGCAAAAAATCCTGTTGCTTATGCGGGAGTTAATGCAATTGGATTGAGAAGAAAAGGTTTTACATCAGAAGAAATCTTCGAAATTCAAGGTATTTACAGAATTTTATATCAACAAAAAAATAACGTATCTCAGGCTGTAGAACAAATCTTAGAAAAATTCCCAGATTCACATTATCGTGAAGTGATCCTTGATTTTATCAATACAAGTGATCGTGGAATTATGAAAGGATATAGCTCGGGAGTTTAATAAAATAACAATAGAATAAATGGCGACAACTTCTGATATCAGAAAAGGTTTATGTATTATTTTTAATAATGATACGTATAAAATTATCGAATTTTTACACGTAAAACCAGGTAAAGGACCTGCTTTCGTTCGTACAAAATTAAAATCATTAACTAACGGAAAAGTATTAGACAATACATTCTCTGCTGGTCATAAAATTGAAGAAGTTCGTGTAGAAACACGTAACTACCAATATTTATATGAAGATGATAATGGTTTCCACTTCATGAATAATGATGATTTCTCTCAAGTTTATTTAAACAAAGATTTGATTGATAATTCACAATTTATGAAAGCTGGTGACGAAGTAAAAATCTTGTTCCGTGCTTCTGATGAAACAGCTTTAGCAGCTGAGTTACCAACTACAGTTGTAATGGAAATTACATACACAGAGCCAGGTCTTAAAGGTGATACAGCTACAAATGCTACAAAACCTGCAACGACAGAAACTGGTGCTGAAATCCGTGTTCCTTTATTCATCAACGAAGGTGATAAAGTAAAAATCAACACAGAAGATGGTTCTTATGTAGAACGTATTAAAGAATAATTATTCTGAAATATAGATAAAAAAAGCGACCTTTTGGTCGCTTTTTTTATTACAATTTTATTGTAACTTTTTCGCTAGAGCATGTCGTTTCTTTATCTATTTTCTTGACAAAAATTGTAGAACCTAAGAATTCATTTTTGATTGTGATAGATGATGAATCACTCCCTTTATAAACCGTTTTATTCTCTTTTGGATCGAAATTATAGATTCTATTTCCATCTTCATCCAACCATTCGAATTTATATTTCTTATCGTCAGTATTTTTTAAAGTAAGTATAATCGTTCCGTCTTTTTTATTCTGTTTGATACTAACTTTTTCAGAAAAATTAATTTTTTCTAAAACAGTAATTTGAATTGCTTTTCGTTCAGATTTTTTGTTGTTCCAATTACTTTCAACATAATAAGTCTTATTCTCAGTAATAGTTGGACTAATAATATTGCTTCCTTTTACAAATGGTTGAGTAGAATTTAGCTCATCATACCAAAAATATTCAACTTTTGCTTCTGGATTTTTCACCGTTAGTGCCTGATGTTCATTGTAACAACTTTCTTGTTTTTCACCCCATGTCAAAACTGGTGGAGTTAAACTCTCATTATTAGGTTTTGTAATTTCCCATTGCGTTGTGTACATATGATTCGCATGATTTTCTTTTCTTACTAATTGCGATGTATCCGTCACTTCAGCTCTTAAAATATTTTTTTCTAAGTTGAATTGACCTTTGTTTAGATGAATAGAATCTAAATTTTCTGCAATCAATTTATTATTCAAAATCCATTTTACTTTCAGGGTATTTGGAACTGGTTTTACTAAATTAAGAGTAAAAGCATTCATGTTTTCTGTGTTAACAGGAGTATCAACAGCGGGTTTTGTAGAAATAATTGGATTTGTTTTTTGATGAATTACTTCAATAAATTCTTCTTGACAAACATTACAAAAAGGCGCGATTAAATATTGCATTTTACAGAATTCGTGCGGACGAAACCATTGTGCTCTTGCATCTTTTTCGCCATATGCATAAATTCCAATTCCATTTGTCCCAATCCAATTTTTCCAAGGAACATCTTGTATATTCTGTGTTTTATTTGGACCAGGAACCGTATACAACGGACCAGACCAATATTCGTCTGATAATTTTGCAAACGAATGTCCAATTTCGTGAACAGCGATATCATTACTTTTAAAATTAACTGTTGTCGTCGCAAATTCTCCTCCAGAACCACCATAAAAAGGAGAATTAACAAGAATTACAACTTGACTATAATTGGGAATATTATCTTTCAGAACTTGTAATACCTTTTCATTTTTCGTTGGAACAACTAAACGATGAATTCCAGAAATATCAAAACTACTTCCGAAAATTGTATTTGGATTAGTTTTCGGAACTTCATATTTCTTTACAAATTTATTATAACGTTCAGGTAACTGATCCCAATCTACTTTTTCTGTGGGACATTCTTTGGTAGAATATGGGTGAATTGCACCAGATTCCTCAGAAATACTATTTATAACAAATACATTAAAATAATTGATATATTGACTTAATGGTTCCGTTTTGAAAAAATAGTCTGTAAATCGTTTTGCATCTTCTTTATAATATTTTAATTCGTCTTTTGTATAACCATCTGCTAAAACAACAAGGTTGATAATGTTTTTATGACTTCCCTGATATTGTAAGGTATCAATTTCGAATTTTTGTGCTGATAGAGTTGAAACTGTAAATAGAGTGGTGGCTAGAAAAAATAATCTTGTTCTCATAGTTGTATTTTGAAAAAATAATACGCAATATAGTAAGATAGATTTTTTTAATGAAATTTTGATTTTAAATATTTATTATCGGATAGGAGTTCTTAAATCATTATAAAACTGAAGAATATATTGTATTTTTAACACAAGAAATAATCTTGAACCAACTATGAAAATCAAAACCAAAAAGTTTCTGAAAAAATCTTTTTATACTTTACTTATTTTAGGAATTGGAAGTCTTTTGTTCACAGCTTTTGCAAATTATAAAATAGAAAACTCAACGGAAGAATTTGTCACAGATAAATTAGAGATTTTACCTAAAACCAAAGTTGCGATTGTATTGGGAACAGCGCCAAATTTGGTGAGTGGTTATCAAAATTATTACTTTACGTATCGTATAGAAGCTGCAACAGAATTGTATCAATCAGGAAAAGTAACGTACTTTATTTTGAGTGGAGATCATGGTCGAAAAAACTACAACGAACCTGAAGCAATGAAACAAGCCTTAATAAAAAATGGAGTTCCAGAAAATGTGATTTATTTGGATTATGCAGGTTTTAGAACATTAGATTCTATGATTCGTGCAAAGGAAATTTTTAGTCAGAATGAATTTATTGTAGTTTCCCAAGAGTTTCACAATCAACGAGCAGTTTATATTGCACGTCAAAACGGAATTAATGCGTATGGTTACAGTGCAAAAGATGTCAATAAACATGCTGGATTAAAAACAAATATCCGCGAGTATTTTGCTCGAACGAAAGTTTTTATTGATAGCTTTTTTGGTGTTCAACCAAAGTTTTTAGGAGAGAAAATTGAGATAATTTAATTTTTATTCAATGAATAAAGATATAAAGCAAATAATGAGTAAAATGCTTCTAATTCAATCTTCTGATTGCATTTTTATTTATGGTAAACACAATTTTAAAATAAATAATGAATTAGATTTTACTTTTGATTTTGAAGAATTAGTAGAGTTAAATATTGTAGAAAATAATATTGAGAAGAATCTTTTTACTTCCATCATTAGTCATTGTAAAGGAATTATTAAAAATAATTTTATTGTTGATTTGACTAGTTACAGAAACGCTGAGAATTTATATGTGTATTTAAAGGAAACATCCGAGTATTATGTTATCATTTCAATCGGAGAATACCAACCTAGTTTATATAGAATTTATATAGAAGGTGTCTTTTTGAAAATGTTTTAGGAAAATTATTTGAATTAAAAAGAGAAACCAAACTAATGATTTCTCTTTAATATTTTTTACTTCAAACTACTAAAATATCCTCTCAAAATAGCATCGTTAGCAGAATTTCGTGTATCAATTTCTAAAATCTTCGGGCGATTACTTTCTGCATAAAAATCTTCAAAAGTATTTTCTAAATCAGTTAAATTTGAAACAACTTGGTATTCAAAACCATACATTTTAGCTAAATGTTCGGCAGTGAAATGATGTTTTGTTTCAAAATAATCTTCAACTACATCTGTTTCAGAAGGACCAGGAATAAATTTGAAAATATTTCCGCCACCATTATTAATCAAAATAATTCTGAAATTATTTGGCATGTTTACATTCCACAAAGCATTCGAATCATAGAAAAATGAAATATCGCCCGTAATCATCACCGTATTTTGACCAGAAGCGATACAAGCGCCAATTGCTGTCGACGTAGAACCATCAATTCCACTTGTTCCACGATTACAGAAAACAGGATTCGAATTGTTATGATCAAATAATAATCCGTAACGAATAACGGTAGAATTTCCGTACTGAATTTGCCAATTTTCTGGATAATTTCTGATAATAGAATCAAATGCTTTCAAATCACAAAATGGAATCATATTGATGTAATTTTTGTGTTTGATATTATTCGCTTCTCGAATTGAATTCCATGTGTTGTAATATTCAGATTCTTTTGGATTGACAAACGGAACAAATTGTTCTAAAAATAATTCAGGTTTCGTTTCAATTTTATCTGTTAATGCTTGGAAAGTATCTGGTTGCCAATATTCATCTAAATGCCAATGTTGTATTGGTTTTTGATCGCGTAAGAATTTTTTAATCTTTTTGGAAACGACATTTTGCCCAATTGTCAATAAAATATCAGGTTTCAACGCTTCTAATTCTTCTTCCGAATAAGGGAAAATAACTTGATCTATTTTATTGAAAAATCGTTCATCATGAATATTTGATGTTACTTCTGTTAACACAACAACCGAATCATCTTGCGCCAATTGTTTTACAAAATGATCAAATTTGGCATCAGGATGATGTAATCCGACCAAAATCATTTTACGCGTCGAAGCATTCCAACGTTTTATCAAATCAATTACATCAATTTCTGGATAATCTTTTGCAGGAATTGTAATTGTATCAATTTCAATATCTGGTGTTGTTACAGATTCGTACAAAGGCTCAGAAAAAGGCATATTGATATGAATTGGCGCAGATTTGTGCATACAATCAATCAACGCATATTTCGTCAACAACATATTTCGCGTTAAATCATCCGTTTCTTCACTTTCGGAAAGTTGTACATTATGAACTGAATGTTTCTCAAAAATATCTTTTTGGCGAATGGTTTGTCCATCAAAATTATCAACCAAATGCTCGGGACGATCTGCAGAAAGCACGATTACAGGAACATTTTGAAAAAAAGCTTCCGTAATTGCTGGGTAATAATTTGCCGTTGCCGAACCAGAAGTACAACAAACAACAACAGGTTTCTGAATTTGCTGTGCCATTCCCAAAGCGACAAATCCTGCCGAACGTTCGTCGATTACACTATAAGTTTTGAAACGTTTGTCATTCGCAAATTGCATTGTTAATGCTCCGTTTCGAGATCCTGGCGATAATACGATATGATCAATTCCGAAAGCCAAAAAAGTTTCAGCAATCAATTGAACATTTAATTTATTTGATATTTTTCTCAACGTAGTTGTCTTAAATTATAAAAGGTTTTGATTAGCAAATTTACTAAACAAAACCTTTCAAAAAGTATGATATTTTTAAGAATTAAGTATGTAAACCTCCGTCTACACTCAAAACTTGTCCTGTTACATAACTTGATAAATCTGACGCTAAGAATAAACATGCATTTGCAACGTCTTCTGGTTGTCCTCCACGTTTTAATGGAATTCCATTACGCCATTCTTCAACAACTTTTTGGTCTAAAACTTCTGTCATTTCAGTTTCGATGAAACCTGGTGCAATTGCATTACAACGAATATTACGAGAACCTAATTCTAATGCAACAGATTTAGAGAAACCAATTAAACCAGCTTTAGATGCTGCATAATTTGCTTGCCCAGCATTTCCTTTGATTCCAACAATAGAAGACATGTTCACGATAGATCCAGAACGTTGTTTCATCATTGGTTTGATCACTGCTTTTGTTAAGTTGAAAGCCGAATTTAAGTTTGTTTGAATTACTTTTTCGAAATCTTCTGCAGACATTCTCATCAACAAATTATCTTTTGTAATTCCAGCATTATTAATTACAATATCAACTTGACCAAACTCAGCAATTACATCTTCCACTAATTTTTGAGCAGCTTCGTAATCAGAAGCATCAGATTGATATCCTTTTACTTTACCGAATTGTCCCAATTCTTCTTCCAAAGCTTTTGCTTTTTCTACAGAAGAAGCATAAGTAAAGGCAACGTTAGCGCCATTTTTCACAAAAACTTCAGCAATACTTTTTCCAATACCGCGAGTTGCGCCTGTAACGATTGCTGTTTTACCTTGCAATAAATTCATGTTTATAGGTATTATATATTGCTTCAAAAATACGATTTTTTGTGAGAGTTAAAAATGTAAAAAAATACTTTATCAATTTTATTTAACATTTTATGGTATTATAATTGAAAATATTGATTGTTATAACCAAATTAAAAATATAAAAACATGAAGAATCTATTGAAATTTTTAGCGGTAACATTTTTTGCCTTATTTGTATTTACGGCTTGTAGCGATGATGATGATCCAGCAAACAATGATTTCTTTGCAGGAACTTATAAAGGAAAAATAAGTTATGTTGATGGAAATAATACTCTTTCTGCTGATAATGGAAGTGTATTTGTAACTAAAATTGCAAGTGGAACAAAGTATAATTTTGCTTTTTCTGATAAAATTCCAGATTTGAACGGAGTTGAGTTCGAGAAAAAAGGAGACAATACTTTAGTAAGTGTTGGGGCAACAGAATTATCTTACATTAGAATTGATAATTCAAAATTAACTATTCTTTATACAAAAGATGGTAAAACTTGGACTGCGAATGCAACAAGATAATTTTTAGGAATAATAATAAAAGACGTTCAGTTGTGAGCGTCTTTTTTTTGTACAATATTTTGAGTTGAAAATAGTTAAATATAAAATGATGTTTTATGAGAACGATTGTATGTTTTGCTTCTTTATTAATGCTGATATTTTCTTGTAATAATGAAGATGATGGTCTGAATACTATTTATAAAGAAAAATATGAAAGACGATTTATAATTTTTCAAGATTCTTTAGGAGGAATTGTTCAAGATAGTGTAGTAGTGCAAGTTTCTCAATCTAAGAATTTATATAAATTTGATTTTATCACATCTCAAAAAATTGATCCGATAGAAAATATTCAAATGGAAATGACAGGAAGCAATTCGTTACGAAATGTGGGATGGACACCGACAAAACTGATTATGCTTTCTAGAGATAGTATCAATATTTCTTACAAAGATGGAAAACGATATTGGTTAGTCAATTCGATTAGTGAAAATTAATCATAAAAAAATCCACTCAATATTGAGTGGATTTTTTAGTATGATTTAAAATTTCAGATTATGATCCGAAAGCTGTTTTAATTTGATCTACGAAGTCTAATTTTTCCCAAGTGAATAATTCAACTTCAACTTCAACAACATCCTGTCCATTAGCAGATTCAAAGCGTTTTGAAACTATTTTTGGTTCTCTACCTAAGTGTCCGTAAGATGCAGTTTCTTTGTAAATTGGGTTTCTTAATTTTAATCTTTGTTCGATAGCGAAAGGCTTCATATCAAAGATTTCAGAAACTTTTGTAGAAATTTCTCCTTCAGTTAACTCAACTTTTTGAGTTCCGAAAGTATTTACTAATAAAGAAACTGGAGCAGCAACACCAATTGCATAAGAAACTTGTACTAAAACTTCGTCAGCAACACCAGCTGCAACCAAGTTTTTAGCAATATGACGCGCAGCATAAGCAGCAGAACGGTCAACTTTTGATGGATCTTTTCCTGAGAAAGCACCACCACCGTGAGCACCTTTACCACCATAAGTATCTACAATAATTTTACGACCAGTCAAACCTGTATCTCCGTGAGGTCCTCCAATAACGAATTTCCCTGTAGGATTGATATGATAAGTAATACTATCTGTAAATAAATCGCGTAAATGAACAGGTAATTGCGCTTTTACACGTGGAATTAAAATACTTACTAAGTCATTTGTAATTTTATCTCTCATTGCTTCTTCGTTTGCGAAGTCATCATGTTGAGTAGAAATTACAATAGTATCGATACGAACAGGTTTGTTGTCATTATCATATTCAATTGTTACTTGAGATTTAGCATCAGGACGTAAATATGGTAACAAATCTTTTTCGTATTTACGGATATGCGCTAATTCTTTCAATAATCTGTGCGATAAATCTAACGCCAAAGGCATATAGTTTTCAGTTTCGCTTGTAGCATAACCAAACATCATTCCTTGGTCACCAGCACCTTGCTCTTCGTCAGATTGTCTGTCTACACCTTGGTTAATATCTGGAGATTGTTCGTGAATTGCAGATAAAATTCCACAAGAATTTGCATCGAACATATATTCACTTTTCGTGTAACCAATTTCAGCAATTGTTTCTCTTGCTACACGTTGTAAATCAATGTAAGAATTAGATTTTACTTCACCTGCTAAAACAACTTGTCCAGTCGTTACTAAAGTTTCACAAGCTACTTTACTTTTTGCATCAAATGCTAAAAAGTGGTCAAGAATTGAATCAGAAATTTGATCGGCAATTTTATCTGGATGCCCCTCAGAAACTGATTCTGACGTAAATAAATATGACATTTCTATACTTTTTTTTAAAATGATAGAGGGAAGGAGAAAACTGAAGTCCTGTTTTAGCAATTGTTTTATGAGGTTGCAATCAGTCAAATCTTTCCTCTCGATTTTTCGAGCTCAAATATACAATGAATAATATGAATAATGAAAGATATTTAACATTTATTAGTATATAAAAATTATAGAGTTTAACTTTTTATCTTTTTTAGAATAGAACAAAAAACGGTGTGTTTTAATAAATTATAAATATATTTTCTGTAGATGAGTAATTTTTTTAATCTATATAGATAATTATTCAAAATAATGTTGTTACTTTAGAAAAAAATTAATTGAAATGAAATTTGACACTCTCGATCAACAGCTGCTAATGTATCTACAAGAAAACAGTAAAATTACCTATAAAGAATTATCTGATAAGTTAAATTTATCGTCAACCGCAATTCATGAAAGAATCAAGAAATTAGAAAAGTCAGGAATTATTTCTAAATATGTTGCGCTTGTAAATAGAAGATTAATTAACAGAGAGCTTTTGGTATTTAGCCATATTAAGTTACAACAACATTCTGCTGATAACATCAAGATTTTCGAAAACGAAATTGTGAATTTAAAAGAAGTTCAGGCGAGTTATCATGTAAGTGGTGATTACGATTACATTATCAAAATGTCTTTCGAAAATATGGACGAATACAGAGATTTTATGGTAAATAAACTAACAACAATAAAGGTAATTGGTAGTACTCACAGTACTTTTGTTATTGGTGATGTAAAAGATGATACCGCTTTCCAATTGGTATAAAAATATAAGAATGGTTCTGATAAATTAGAATTTTTTTTGATTGAATAAGTAAAAATAGAGAAGACATGAGCAAGGAAATAGCAGTTTTAGGAGCTGGTTGTTTTTGGTGTGTGGAAGGAATTTTTAATTCGATAAATGGAGTAGAACAAGCTATCTCTGGATTTGCAGGAGGTAATGTAGAAAATCCTACTTATCGTCAGGTTTGTGATACAGATACAAATCATGCGGAAGTTGTTGAAATTACTTTTGACAATGAAGTGATTTCGTACAAAGAATTATTAGAAATTTTTTGGAATATACATAATCCAACACAGTTAAATAGACAAGGAAACGATGTTGGTACACAATATCGTTCGAGTATTTTTTACACATCAGAAGAACAAAAAAAGCAAGCGGAAGAATCGTTAAAAGAGTTTGATAACGGAACTTTGTATGAAGATAAATTCGTTACAACAATAGAGCCTTTAGATAAATTTTGGCCAGCCGAAGATTATCATCAAGGTTATTACAATGAAAATCCAGATCAGCCATATTGTTCGGCAGTTGTTGGACCAAAAATTGCAAAATTTAAATCTAAATTCAAACAGATTTTAAAATAAGAAAAGCGACCAATTGGTCGCTTTCATTTTATTTTCCTTTTTTACGTGCTTTCGCTTTCTGTTTTTGCTGACCACGGTTTTTAGGTTTAGATTTTGGTGGTTTACGTTTTGTAGGACCACCTAAATTCACCTTTTTATTTTTATCTTTTTTCTCGTGAAATGCTGCACCACGTTCTTCAATTTTTACAGTTGTAAGTTGTTTCATTTTTACAACATCTTTCTCAAATTCACGTTTTACAGGATTTATTTTTACGTCCTCTTCAGGAAAAGGAAGTTCGTTAATCTCTTTATCCATCAATGCTTCAATAGCATCTAAACGTTCAATTTCCTTTTCAGAAAAATAAGAAATCGCTTCTCCTTTTTTATCCGCACGTCCTGTACGCCCAATTCGGTGAATATATTGTTCTGGAATTTCTGGAATTTCGAAATTGATAACATGCGTAACATCAGGAATATCCAAACCACGAGCCATAATATCTGTCGTGATAATTCCTCGGTATTCATCTCTGGTAAAGGCTTCCATTGTTCTCAAACGATAATTTTGAGATTTGTTAGAATGAATTACTCCAAATTCATCTGGATAAATTTCATCTAAATGATTAAAGATTAAATCAGCATGTTTTTTATTGTTTGCGAAAATTAAAACTTTCTCAAATTTTGCTTTGTCTCCTAATTGATGAACAATTAAATTCAATTTTGTATTGAAATTCTCAACTGGAATAGCCAATTGAGTGATTTTTTCTAATGGTGTTCCTGAACGAGCTAAGGAAATTTCAATAGGATTTTTGAAATATTCGTGTAACATATCATCTACTTGATCTGTCATCGTAGCAGAAAATAAAATGTTTTGACGTTTTTCGCTCATCATTGTAAATAAATGAATCAGTTGCGGACGAAAACCTAAACTCAACATTTCGTCAAATTCGTCAACCACTAATTTCTTCATTTCTTTGAATGATAATACATTGTCTATCGCCAAATCTAAAACACGACCTGGTGTTCCAACCAAAATATCAACGCCTTCATACACCAATAATTTTTGAGTATTGATGTTTACACCACCATAAATTCCTAAAACACGAACATTGATAAACTCTGTTAATTGCTCTAAAATATCGGTAACCTGAACAACTAATTCGCGTGTCGGAACCAAAATAACAATCTTTGGTTGATTCGTTTTAGAGTATTGATAAGTATTCAACAAGGGTAATAAGTAAGCCATTGTTTTACCTGTACCTGTTTGGGCAATTCCCATTATATCTCGTCCAGAAAGAATCGGTTTGAATGATTTTTCTTGAATTGGAGTTGGGGTTGTGATATTCAACTTTTCTAAAGCCGAACTCAATTGTTTTGTTAATTCGAAATCCGCGAATGTAGCTTTCATTTTGCAAAGATAAGTTTTCTTGATGACTTCTTAAAAACTCAATGTGCAATCCGTTCAAATTCGTTGAAACTTCGTACTTTTGCATTTCGATTAAGTAAAAAGGAATAAAAATGAGTTTAAAACAATACATCACGCAGAATGTTTTAGAAGCGATTCAAAACGTTTATCAAATTAACCCTGAATCTGTTGAAATTCAGTTTACAAGGAAAGAGTTTGAAGGTGATTATACATTGGTTGTTTTCCCATTAATCAGAACTTTGAAAGGTAAACCAGAAGAAATCGGTGCTAAAATCGGTGAAAATTTGGTTGAAAATAATAAAATTACAGCGTTTAATGTTGTAAAAGGTTTCTTGAATATGAGTTTAAGTTCAGTAGAATTTTTAGAAAATTTTACTCAAAATGCTCAAAATTCAACTTTTGGAATTACAAAAGTTGATGAAAATTCGAGAACGGTAATGGTAGAATATTCATCGCCAAATACAAACAAACCTTTGCATTTAGGACATGTCCGTAATAATTTGTTAGGATTTTCGGTTTCTCAAATCATTGAAGCAGCAGGAAATAATGTGATTAAAACACAAATTATTAATGATCGTGGGATTCACATTTGTAAATCTATGATTGCTTGGGAAAAATTTGGAAATGGTGAAACACCAGAATCTGCAAATATGAAAGGCGACCATTTGGTTGGAAAATATTATGTGGAATTTGACAAACATTATCGTCAAGAAATCAAAGAATTAGAAGCGCAAGGAAAAACGGAAGACGAAGCGAAAAAAGAAGCTCCAATTTTCTTAGAAGCACAAGAAATGCTGCGTCAATGGGAAGCACATGAACCAAAAGTTATTGAGCTTTGGCAAAAAATGAACGGTTGGGTGTATGATGGTTTCGCTAAAACGTACAAACGTCTTGGTGTTGCTTTTGACGAATATTTATACGAATCGAATACCTACATTTTAGGAAAAGATATTGTTGAAGATGGTTTAAACAAAGGTGTTTTCTACAAAAGAGAAGATGGTTCTGTTTGGATTGATTTGACTGCAGAAGGTTTGGATGAAAAATTAGTTTTACGTTCAGACGGAACTTCGGTTTATATCACACAAGATTTAGGAACTGCAGTAGAGCGTTTCAAAAATAATCCAACGTTAGAAGAATTAACGTATGTTGTAGGAAATGAGCAAGATTATCACTTCAAAGTTTTGTTCTTAATCTTGAAAAAATTAGGTTATTCTTGGGCTGATGCTTTACATCACTTGTCTTACGGAATGGTTGATTTACCAAACGGAAAAATGAAATCTCGTGAAGGAACAGTTGTAGATGCAGATGATTTGATGCAAGAAGTTTATAATACAGCAAAAGAGATTTCTGAAGAATTAGGGAAATTAGACGGAATGTCTGATGATGAAAAAGCTGAGTTGTACGAAACAATTGCGATGGGTGCTTTGAAATATTACATTTTGAAAGTAGATCCTAAGAAACGTATTTTATTCGATCCGAAAGAATCTGTTGATTTTAATGGAAATACAGGACCTTTTATTCAATATACTTTTGCGCGTATTCAGTCATTATTGAGAAAAGAATCCCCAAAAGAATTTGATGCAAATGCAATAGAATTGAATGATGCAGAAAAAGAAATTATTCGTGCATTATACGATTTCGAAGATACGATAGAAAAAGCAGCAACAGAAATGAGCCCTGCTTTGATTGCGAATTATGTGTATGAATTAGTTAAATTATTTAATTCATTCTACCAAAACAATCCAATCTTGAAAAATGAAGATGAAAACGTGAAAAATTTCCGTTTATATCTTTCTCAATGGGTTGCAAATACAATTCAGAATTCGTTACGTTTATTAGGAATTGGTGTTCCAGAAAGAATGTAATCGACTTATAAAATAAATAAAATGCCTCATCAATTTGGTGAGGTATTTTTTTAACTTTACAATATGAAAATAGGAGATTTACTGAAACAAAAAGATCCTCACGATAAATTTAATTTGAAACGATTTCACGATGCGCAAAGTTTTGTGTATGATGAAATCTTAATGGAAGTTCATGCAGGAAAAAAACAAACGAATTGGATTGTTTTTATGTTTCCTCAATTAGTTGGATTAGGTTCGAGTGATTCGTCATTAGAATTTTCGATTTCTTCAAAAGAAGAGGCGAGAGCTTTTGTGAAAGATGAAGAACTTTGGGGAAATTATTTAGAAGTTTTATCTGTATTATTAATGCAACATAAAGGCGTAATTCCGCAATTAATTTTCGGAAAAAATGATGCAATGAAACTGAAATCAAGTTTGACTTTATTCAACTTTATAGTTCCGAAAGAAAAAATTATCAAAGATGTTTTGAAGTTTTTTTATGCAGATCAAGTCGATAAAAAAACATTAAGTATATTGAAACAAATGAATAAATAAAAAAATCTCGAGCATTTGCTCGAGATTTTTTATTTAGACACTGTCCAAAATTTTGT
>NZ_DKSQ01000071.1:3169-10821 GCF_002472765.1 Empedobacter sp. UBA7252 | reverse complement strand
AGATTTTCAAATCTAAAGGAGTTTATCGAAGAATCTTTTTTTTAAATTTTCTAATAAAAAAGCTAAATCATTTTCCTTTTTTAAAACGGAATTTGAAGTTTGAGCAGCTTCTTTTGATTTCTTACTTTTAACTTTTTTCAAATCATTTTGACTTGATTTTTTATTTTTAAACTTTTGAAATCAATCATCAACTAAAGTTTCAAATTCAGGTTTTGAGCAAGTTTTTGATCTTATTTCAAATTCATTTCAACGAAATAAATTCTTTATTCGAAAAGAAAACTTTTTAGCTTTTTTGTTTCTAATGGTGCCTTTTTCAGGCGATAAATACAGATTAAAAGTCTGTTACTAGAGCCGAATTCTAGTGCGTTAAACCAATACTCATTTATTAAATAAGTGAAGGAGTCGAACCTTCTGCGCGTTTGTTTTAATTATTCAGAATAGAAGTGATGAAGCATTTTCTACTACAATGCTATACTGAAACATTTGTTAAGGAACAATTAAAATCGTTTGGTTGTTAAACCTTTGACAAAGTTGGAGTAGAAGTGTGCGAATGAATTGCGCAATAAAATATTTTTTCGAAATAATTTGTAAATGATGATGAATAGAGGATTTTATATTGAAAATATTTTGAATAAAAGTTGAAGTGAAAATTTCTACGCAAATAGATTGCGTACTTTGATTTGAAATTTGTAGTATTGAAGAAAGAAATCAACCATGGCAACCAATAAAATTGCATTAATACGTTATCAAACGATCGATAAATGTCTTCAAAATCATTTCAGAAAATGGAGATTAGAAGATTTAATAGAAAAAGTTTCGGAAGCTTTGTATGAATACGAAGGAATAACTTCTGGCGTTTCGAAACGTACAATTCAGGGCGACATTCAGGTGATGCGAAGTGATAAATTGGGTTATAATGCGCCAATTGTTGTTCGAGAAAAAAAGTTTTATGAATATAAAGATCATGATTATTCGATCCATAATTCGCCTGTTTCGTCTGCAGATTTAGATAAAATGAAAGAAGTGATTTCGGTGATGAAACAATTGAATGGGTTTAATTATTTTGATGATATGAACGAGATTATTACTCGTCTCGAAAATAATTTATCCAAGCAAACTCATCAACAACCAAATTATATTCAGTTCGAAGAAAATCCATTATTAAAAGGTTTAGAACATTTGAACCGGTTGTATCAAGCAATTGTAAAGAAACAACCTTTGCTGATTTCGTATCAATCTTTTACCTCAAAAAGTAAAGAGCCAAAACAACAAGTTTATTATCCGTATTTGTTGAAAGAATACCGTAATCGCTGGTTTTTATTAGCTAAATCGAGAAAAGATAAAAATTTGTATACGTTGGCTTTGGATAGAATTGTTGAGTTTTATGAATTGGCAAATGAACCTTTTGTCGATGAGCAAGAAATTAATTTTGATACGTATTATAACAATGCGATTGGTGTAACGAAAAGTGTGAAAGAAAGAGAGCAGCGTGTTGTTTTTCGTGTGAATAAAAAATTAGCGCCTTATGTGGTGACAAAACCAATTCATGCGACGCAAAAAGTGTTGGAAGTGACGGACGAAGGAACTTTATTTTCGATAGAAGTTGTACATAATTTTGAGTTGGAACGAGAACTTTTAGGATTTGGAGAAGAAATAGAAATTCTTGCTCCAAGATTAGTGAAAAAAAGAATCAAAACACGATTAGAAAGAGCATTAGAAAAATATAAAAAATAGAATTTCTTTCATACATTTAATTCATTAAAAATTAACTTAAATGATATGGAATAAAAGAATAATGACACTTTTGAGTGTCTTTTTATTAATCTTCTCGACAAGTTCGTTTGCACAGAAAGCGAGTGATTTTGTGAAGAAATATATCTATTTAACTTTTGATGATGGGCCTTTGAATGGAAGTGAAAATATTGATGAGGTTTTCAAAAATGAGAAGTTAAAAGTGACTGTTTTTCTTGTTGGAGAACATGTGGAGAAAAATAAAACAATGACGAATTATTTTAAATATTACGAAGATAATCCGTACATCGAAGAATGTAATCATAGTTGGACGCATGCGAATGATCAATACAAAAAGTTTTATAGTAACGAGCAAACGTCGGTTGAGGATATTTTGAAAAACCAATCGATACTAAAATTACAAGATAAAATTGTTCGTTTACCAGGAAGAAACATGTGGAGATTGGACGGAAAATCGAAGAATGATGGAGCTTCTGGTGTACAAACGGCTGATGGTTTAGCAAAGTTGGGTTATAAAGTTATTGGTTGGGATTTGGAATGGACGCATCATGGAAAAGATGGAACACCGGTGCAATCTGTTCAAACGATTTATAAACAAATTGTTAATCAATTAGAATCGAATAAAACCTTTACAAATAATAATATAGTTGTGTTAATTCATGATGAGATGTTTCAGAATAAATGGGAAGAGTCCGAATTGAAACAATTGGTTGATCTTCTTAAAAAACATGATAACTATATTTTTGAGCAAATAAAATTTTATCCTCAATAAAACTTTTATAAAATACAAAAGCTGTCCAATTTTGGACAGCTTTTTATATGTAATAATCTGTATAAATTAGTCTCCCATCATTCCTCCAACTAAAGAATTGACAATTGCTAAAACAATACCAAATAATAATGCATACCAGAATCCGTCCACATGGAAACTATCTCCCATAATTGCACTTGCTAATAAGATAATGATTGCTGTAATCACAAAAGAAAATAATCCTAATGTTAAGATTGTTACAGGTAAACTAATAAAGTTTAAAACTGGTTTTACAACAGCATTTAAAAGTCCAATAACAAGTGCAACAATAATCGCAGAACCATATCCTTTTACAGATACTCCAGGTAAAATGTTAGCAAGTCCGAAAACAACTAATGCTGATACCAAAAGATTAATAATAAAGCCCATAATTTGTATTTTTTAGATTAATATATCTAAATTAAAATCAAAAGCTTTGCCAAATTGTTAAAAATTTTAATAAAAATAAAAAAAGCTCAGAAATTTCTGAGCTTTAGTATTATTGTATTGAGAAGATATTCTTTTTATAATTGTTCAAAAAGATATTTCATGTTGACTTCTTTGTCGATAATTTGAGCTAACTCATTAATATTAACACGTTTTTGCTCCATTGTATCACGGTAACGTAAAGTAACAGAATTATCGTTTAATGAATCGTGGTCAACAGTGATACAGAAAGGTGTTCCAATCGCATCCATACGACGGTAACGTTTACCGATAGTATCTTTTTCTTCGTACATTACGTTGTAATCTAAACGTAATTTCTTCAAAATTTCTTTCGCTAATTCTGGTAAACCATCTTTCTTTACCAATGGTAAAACAGCAGCTTTAATTGGCGCTAATGCAGCTGGTAAAGATAATACAACACGTTCTGATCCATCTTCTAAAACTTCTTCTTTCAATGAATTTGAGAAAACTGCTAAGAACATACGATCCAAACCTACAGAAGTTTCTACAACATAAGGTGTGTATGATTCGTTTGTTTCGTTATCGAAATATTGAATTTTTTTACCTGAATGTTGTTCGTGTGCTTTCAAATCGAAATCTGTACGTGAGTGAATTCCTTCTAATTCTTTGAATCCGAATGGGAATTTAAACTCAATATCAGCAGCAGCATTTGCATAGTGCGCTAATTTTTCGTGGTCGTGGAAACGATAATTTTCATTTCCTAAACCTAAAGTTTGATGCCAACGTAAACGTGTTTCTTTCCATTTTTCGTACCATTCTAATTCAGTTCCTGGTTTTACGAAAAATTGCATTTCCATTTGTTCAAACTCACGTTGACGGAAAATAAATTGACGTGCAACAATCTCATTACGGAAAGCTTTACCAATCTGAGCAATTCCGAAAGGTAATTTCATACGTCCAGATTTTTGTACGTTCAAGTAATTTAAGAAAATACCTTGAGCCGTTTCTGGGCGTAAATATAAATCCATTGCTTGATCTGCTGTTGCTCCTAATTTTGTTCCGAACATCAAGTTGAATTGACGAACTTCTGTCCAATTTTTAGAACCAGTTACAGGATCAGCAATTTCTAATTCTTCAATCAAAGCTTTTATATCGTCTAAATCTTCGTTTTCCAAAGATTTTCCCATGCGCGCTAAAATTGTATTGATTTGATTTTGATATTCTACAACACGAGGATTTGTCGCAACAAATTGATCTTTATCAAAAGCATCACCGAAACGTTTTGCAGCTTTCGCAACTTCTTTCTCTATTTTACCTTCAATTTTTGCACAATGATCTTCAATTAAAACATCGGCACGGTAACGTTTTTTAGAATCTTTGTTATCAATCAAAGGATCATTAAACGCGTCAACGTGGCCCGAAGCTTTCCAAGTAGTAGGGTGCATAAAAATAGCAGAATCAATGCCGACAATGTTTTCGTGCATTTGTACCATTGCTTTCCACCAATATTGTTTGATGTTATTTTTTAGCTCAGCTCCGTTTTGACCATAATCGTAAACGGCTGATAATCCATCATAAATCTCACTCGATTGAAAAATGAAACCATATTCTTTCGCATGAGAAACTACTTTCTTGAAAATATCTTCTGACATAATTAATTGTGTGTTCTTATTTAAAGTGCAATTTTAGTGATTTTTGATGACTATTGAGGTATATTTTGATAAAATCGTAAGGCTTTAATCGCTTATTCTATTTTTTGAGAAGATTATTAACAAAATGATTGATTTTACTATTCGAGTTATTTCAATTTCAATCAAAAAAAACATACTTTTAAATCATTAAAAAATGATAACCTTATGAAAAAGTTTATTCTTCCTATTCTATTATTAAGTTTTGTTACAAGTTGTAATTCTAATAATTCATCTAGTTCATCAACAGAAAATAAAATTGAAAGTGAAGTGAAAGATTCGGTTAAAGAATCGGATGTTAATTATAATGTTGCGCTTGATTTTATGAATAATTATGTTGATTATATCATGGATACAATTGTTAAAATAAACGAAGATGAGTATATCAAGCAAAATGAATTGTTGACGCAAAGTTTTAAAGATCGATACAAATTTGTGCAAGATTCTGCTTTTAAAGTTGAGCCAGAAGTTGGGTTGGATTTTGATCCAATTGTCGATGGACAAGATTTTCCTGATAAAGGATTTAAAATAAAATCGATTGATAAAGCAACAGGTTTAGTGACTTTGCAAGGGATAGATTGGCAAAATTTTGAAGTTGTTTTGAAAATTGTTAACGAAAACGATAAATCGTTGGTAAATGGTTCTGGGATTATTAATATTCCGACGAACAAACAGGCAAGAAGATAAAGTGATGAAAACTGAAAATTCTATAAGAAACTTTGAAAATGATATAAATTTCAGTTTGTTTTGATTTGAATTTTTTGTTTATTTTTGTCCAACATGAAAATGCAACATTACATAAAGTATGTTTTGTCGGTGGTTTTGATTTTTTCAAATCTTAGCTACGCATTTTCTATGCATTTTTGTCAAGGAGTGGTGGAGCAAGTGAAGTTGAATCATTTGGATAATAATTCGCACGAAATGGGAGTTTCTACTTCGTGTTGTCCTCCAAAAACAGAAAAAAAACATTGCGAATTACCGGAAAACAATAAATCTAAAAAAGATGATTGCTGTAAGGATATTTCATATTCGGATAAGTTTGTAGAAAAGCAAACTGTCAAAATTCAAAAACTTATTCCGATTAGTTTTATAGTTTCTGAAATTCTTCAAATTAGAATTCCGATTCAAGATGAAGAGGTGAGCAATCAATCTAGTTTCCTTGATTTTTATGTTGCGTCAAATGCACCGCCAAATTATATACTCAATTCTCAGTTAACATTTTACGAAGGGTAATACCCGTTTATTTTTTGATTAAATTAATCAGAAAACAATACGCTATTATCTAAATATTAAAGTATTTGATGAAAATCTAATCAACAAGTACACAATAATAAATAGGCATTGAGCCTTAAATCGTAAAAATGAAAAAAATATTCACTTCAGTATTTATACTAAGTGCTGCGTTTTCTTACGCACAATCTACTTTAAAAGGAAAAATTACAGATCAAAATCAACAACCAATCGTTGGAGCAGAAGTGTTTTGGCAATCGTCAGATATTACTGTTATTACAGATGAAAAAGGAAACTTTGAGATCGAAAATTATCAACCAACCTCAATTTTAGGTGTTTTTTATGACAATGAAACAACAACTTTTAAGGAATTAAAAGACGAATTTCAGAATATCACCATCAATGTAAAAGATCATTTTGGGGATACTTCGTTGAATGAAGTTGTGGTTCGTGATACAAGTAGTTCGCTTAAAAAATCGAAGTTTGCAACCAATATGACGACAATGACTGGAAAAGAATTGTTGAAAGCAGCATGTTGTAATTTAGCTGAATCTTTCGAGACAAATCCTTCTATTGATGTCAATTTTTCGGATGCTGTAATGGGAAATAAGCAAATTAAAATGTTGGGTTTAACCTCTCCTTATATTTTGATTGCAGAAGAAAATATACCAAATGTTCGTGGAGCTTCGCAAGCTTTTGGGCTTAGTTTTACGCCAGGAACTTGGGTAGAAAGTATTCAGGTGACGAAAGGTGCGGGAACGGTGATTAATGGTTATGAAAGTATTTCTGGGCAGATTAATACAGAATTAATCAAACCTTCAAATGATATTCCGTTGTTTGTGAATCTTTATGGTTCTACAGATTCGCGCTTCGAAGGGAATGTGCATTTGAACAAAAAATTGAATGATAAATGGAGTACTTCTTTGTTTATGCATGGAAATGCACGCGTTTCGAAGAATGATATGAACGATGATGGGTTTTTAGATAATCCGCTTGGACATCAAGTTAATGTGATGAATCGTTGGCAATATCAAAACTTAGAAAAAGGTTGGGTTGGATTTTTATCTGCAAGATATTTGAATGATACAAAACAAGCAGGACAAGTTGATTTTGATAAAGATCGTGATAAATTAACAACAAATTATTGGGGGTCAGAAATCAATACAAATCGTGTGGATGTTTCGTCAAAAATTGGGTATGTTTTTCCAGAAATGCCTTATCAAAGTATGGGATTACAAACGGCGTTTAGCTATCATAAACAAGATTCTTACTTTGGATTGAATCAATATGATATTGAGCAACAAAGTTTTTATTCCAACTATATTTTCAGTTCGATTATTAGCAATACAAAAAATAAATTCTCTACAGGAGCGAGTTTTACGTATAATAAATTCAAGGAATTTGTAGCGCTTCCGATTGATGCGAATTATGATCGAATTGATAATTCTGCAGGAGCATTTTTCGAATATACGTTTGATAATATGAAGAATTTCAATATGATTGCTGGGCTTCGTGGAGATTATCATAATCGAATGGGATTTTTCTTAACACCTCGTTTGCATACACGTTATACACCTGTAAAAGGAACAACAATAAAAGCATCGGTTGGTCGTGGAAAACGAATCAATAATATATTTGCAGAAAATCAGAATTTATTTGCTTCTTCAAGACAATTTAATATTTTGGGCGATGGAAATGGAAAAATATATGGTTTAGATCCAGAAATTGCATGGAATTATGGATTTAGCGTAACTCAAGAATTCAAATTATTTGGAAAAAATGCT
>NZ_DKSQ01000071.1:0-3060 GCF_002472765.1 Empedobacter sp. UBA7252 | reverse complement strand
TGGAAAAAATGCTGATGTTACAGCAGATTTTTATCGAACAGATTTCGAAAATCAAATTGTGACGGATATCGATTATTCAGCGCGCCAAGTTAGGTTTTATAATTTAGAAGGAGATTCGTATGCAAATTCGTTCCAATTCGATTTTAATTATAATCCATTTACGCATTTCAAAATTAGAGCATCATACAAATATTATGATATAGCAACCGATTATGAAAACGGAAAATTAGAACGTCCATTGCAAGC
Organism: Empedobacter sp. UBA7252; assembly: GCF_002472765.1. Taxonomy (NCBI): domain Bacteria; kingdom Pseudomonadati; phylum Bacteroidota; class Flavobacteriia; order Flavobacteriales; family Weeksellaceae; genus Empedobacter; species Empedobacter sp. UBA7252. The sequence goes on along the minus strand of NZ_DKSQ01000071.1, from coordinate 2,814 downwards.
GAAGCATCGTTTCTTTACAAATCTTGAATATGAAACACATGAAAGAAATGGAAGAAATTGGCGTTTTGATGCGACGTATAATTGGATTGGAAAACAGCGTTTACCAAATACATCAGATAATTTGCCAGAAAATCAGTTGAATGAATATTCGAATCCATTTGGGACAATTAATTTCCAGATTACACGTGTTTTTTCAAAACATTTTGAAGTATATATTGGAGGAGAAAATGTAACGAATTATCAACAACATCGCGTAATTTTAGGAGCAGATAATCCTTTTGGTTCAAATTATTTCGATAGTTCGATTGTTTATGCACCAATTTTTGGACAAATGTATTACGCTGGATTAAGATTTAGTTTAAAATAAAAATCATAAAAAATATAAAATAATGAAAAAATTATTAGCCTTTGCTTTGGTTGCGACTTTAGGAATTAGCGCACAAGCACAAAATAAAAATGCGAAACACGATTTACACGTTAAAGGAAATTGTGGACAATGTAAAGACCGTATTGAAAGAGCGGCTTATGGTGTAAAAGGCGTAAAATCTGCTGAATGGGATAGTAATACGCAAAATTTACATATTATATTGAATGAAAAAAAGAGTAAAGTGGATGATGTAGAAAACGCTGTAGTAGCGGTTGGACACGATACTGATAATAAACGTGCAGAAGAAAAAGTGTACGGAAGTTTACCTTCTTGTTGTTCGTATGATCGTGAAGGTTCAGCTGGGGAAGCTAACACGCATAGTCATTAAAAGATTTTAAAATATAAAAAAATCCATCTCATTTGAGATGGATTTTTTTATATCATTTGATTTTCAATTACTGAAACATATCTTTCACACGTTCAAAGAATGATTTTTCATTTTTCGAAGGTTCTGGTGAGAAATGATCATCGTCTCTCATTTTTTCAAAATACGCTTCTTGATCTTTCGATAAATGAGTTGGTGTCCAAATGTTAACATGCACAAATAAATCACCTTTTCCGTAACCGTTCAAATCTGGTAAACCTTGACCTTTTAAACGTAATACTTTTCCTGATTGAGTTCCTTTGTCAACTTTAATTTTCACTTTTCCGTTAACCGTCGGAATTTCTTTCGAAGCACCTAAAACAGCATCAGGAATAGAAACATACAAATCAAAATGTAAGTTGTTTCCATCACGTTTTAATGTATCGTGTTCTTCTTCTTCAATCAAAACAAGTAAATCACCAGGAATACCATCAAAAGGCGCATCGTTACCTTTTCCACGAACTTGTAATTGAATTCCTTCTCTTGCTCCAGCAGGAATTTTAAGATCGATTGTTTCCTCAACTTTGATTAATCCTTGATTATTTGCTCCCGAAGGAATTTTGTCTGCAACTTTTCCTACTCCTTGACATGTTCCACAAGTTGTAGCAGTTTGCATTTGTCCTAAAAATGTGTTGGTAACACGAACTTGTTGTCCAGAACCGCCACAAGATGGACATGTTTTAGATGTAACGCCATCTGCTTGTTTAAAACGTTTAACTTTTACTTTCTTTTCGCAACCGTTAACCATTTCTTCTAAGTTCAATTTTACGCGAATACGCAAATCAGAACCTTTCATTCGACGTGGACCACGAGATTGACCTCCAAATCCACCACCGAATCCTCCGCCTCCAAAGATATCGCCGAAATGAGAGAAAATATCTTCCATATTCATTCCGCCGCCACCGCCGAATCCTGCGCCAGCAGCTCCGCCCATTCCTGCATGTCCGAATTGGTCGTAACGTGCACGTTTGTTGTCGTCGCTTAAAACTTCGTAAGCTTCTGCAGCTTCTTTAAATTTATCTTCTGCCTCTTTGTCACCAGGATTTTTGTCAGGGTGATATTTGATGGCAAGTTTACGATAGGCTTTCTTGATATGCTCTGATGTTGCAGATCTTTCGACCTGCAATATTTCGTAATAATCTCTTTTTGATGACATTTTCTTAATCTAAATTATAATCCAACAACAACTTTAGCGTAGCGAACTACCACATCATTTAATAAATAACCCGTTTCTACAACGTCTACAATTTTTCCTTTTAAATCCTCTGTTGGAGCAGTAATTTGAGTAATTGCTTCGTGTAAATCAGTATTGAAATCGTCTCCAGCTTTAGTTTCCATTTCTTTCAAACCTTTTGCACGTAACGTTTCTACTAATTTATTATTGATTAATTCAACACCTTGATGTAAGCTGTCGTCTCCAGACTTTTCAATTTGATTTAAAGCGCGTCCAAAATCGTCTAAAACAGGCAATAAAGACGTAATAACTTCTTTATTTGCTGTCTTGAAAATGTCCATGCGTTCGCGCGAAGTACGTTTTTTGAAGTTGTCAAACTCTGCAAATAAGCGTAAATATTGGTCTTTTTCTTTTGCTAATTGTTCCTTAACAATTTCTAATTCTGACTTTCCAGCAGTTTCTTCTTGTGGTTGTTCTACAGTGTTATCACTCTCTTGAACGTTTTCTTGAAGATTCTCGTTCTCTAATTCTTCGTGTATATTTTGGTCAGACATATTCTTATTAGTTTTTTTGTTTCTGATTGAATCAAATAGTTTGCCAATGCCCATTATGTGTCGTTTTGTCAGATTTTAAATAAAAAAGAAGCACTTCTGTCGCGAGAAGTGCTTCGGTAAATGTATAAAGTTTTTTTTGATTTGAGTTTTACTTTGAGGATGCGAAGTTGAAATGAATTCAACTTGACAAAGAGCGTATAAAAAAACATTTTATTCTTTACAATTATCTTAGCCTGTCTTTTTGTCTTTCCATTTTTTTGGAAAAAAATTAGTATAACCCGTTGTGCATTTTGAT